>CADBRB010000319.1 GCA_902796955.1 uncultured Ruminococcus sp. | reverse complement strand
GTATAAGTCATCATCATTGGAAGCCAACGAACAAATAGCTGCAATCAGAAAAATGGTAGTAACAGCATAAACACCGTCTGAGTTGCTTGCTTTTTTCGAATACCCCCAAGGGTCCTTAAACATCAAGGGATTATCAGCACAGTACATAAAGACATTTAGATCTGTAACAGACAGAAGGTTAAGCTCTTTGTCGGAATTGATAAACCGCCCCGTCTCCGGATCATAATACCTGCTGTTCAAGTAATAGAACCCGGTCTCGTTGTCGTAAACGTAGCCGCGATACCGGAAGGGGTTCACAGCGCCAAGCGTTGAAGCCAGCGAACCGGTAACGGAGATCAGTTTTCCCCAACTGTCGTACTGATACCGCGCCTTCGCGCTGCCGTTTCCGTCGTAGAGCGCGATCACGTCGCCCTGCAGATTATAAAGGTAATAGTAATCCGTACCGTTGAACTTTACGCTGCGCGGAACACCATTCGGATCATAGCGGAAGTTCAGGGTATTGGTTCCGTCCCTCTGGCTGACCAAAAGGTTTGACGCATATATATAATTCGTGGTCGTGCTGCCGACAGTCTTTTTGATCCGCTGCCCGTTTACGTTATACTTGTAGGTGTACAGCGCAGAACCGGTATCGACGGAGGCAAGCTGCCTGCCCTTCTGCCATGTGAACGTCTTGCCCCGGTACGAGAGCGGATTTCCGATGGCGTCGTAGGTGATCGTGCTCCCGCCGTTATAGGTCAGCAGCTTATCCTTCCATACGCTGTCGTAGGTATAGGGGATCGTCTGCTGCACGCTCCCAAGCGCGCCGGTCGTATAGGCGTAGATCTTTTTGCTGAGAATGTTGCCGCCGGCATCATAGGTATAGGTGACCGTCCGATTCAGCTTCTGATCGTTTTCACGGATCAGTCGGCCGAGGCCGTCGTACTGATAGGCGATCTGCGCTGTGCCTTCCGTTACAGAAATGATATTCCCGTTGTTATCATAGGAATACTGATAATCGGCGTGCGGCCCGAAATCGTAGCCGTCGTACCGGTACTGCACGCCGGAGATCAGCCCCGTCGCGTTGCCGGAAGCGCCGGTCAGATAGGTATAATTCGTGCTTACAACGTCGCCGTTGATCGGGTGCGAGATCGACGTGAGGCGGTTCAGCGTATCATAATCGTACTGCATATCCGGATACTGCGTGCTGCCGAACCGCGCCGTTAACGGAAGACCATCCTGCGAGAAGGTGTATAAGGCGTTGGAGATCAGCGTACCGGCCTTTTTAACGGCGTAATAGTTTGTATTGCCGCGGCTGTCGTACGTATAATGTACCTGCGTCTTATCGCTGTAGCTGACGTCCGTCAACCTGCCGACAAGGTCGTAATCATACGTTGCCGTAATATTGTTTTCGTGATCTACCAGTCTGCCGAGCGCGCCGTCCGCACCGTAAAAATAGGAATAGGCTTCAGAACCATTATACGATTCACTTGAGATTCTGTCAAGGCTGTCGTACGCAAACGCATGGGTCGTACCGTTGCCGTAAACGCAGGAGGCTACCGTGCCGTCGTCGTTGTAAGCGTAGGTACATAAAGCCTGCGAGCCGACCGCCGTCTGGGTGGGTCTGCCGAAAAGATCGTATGTAAAATGATACTGAAACCCGTTGTGCGTTATGCTGCCGATCTCATCGAACGAATTATACTGGTAGCCGACGGTAACGCCGGTCGAACCGTTCACTTCACCCGTAATACCTGTGAGCGCGTCCGTATTCGCGTCGTAGGTATAAGTTGTTGTTTTTCCGTTCGGATCTGTCTCAGACAGCTTCAGATCCTTTGCATAATCATAGACGCGGGTCACGGTACATCCTCTCGCGTCTGTTTCTGAGATCACGTAATTCCCGGTTGGATCATACGCGAAAGAAGCGAGGCTCTGCAACGTACCCGCCGCGTCCGTCACACTGACAGTAAGAGGCAGCCCCTTATTACCCGCAATCGGATACGTATAGCTCGTTTTGACCCCGGAGGATGTCGTCGCCGACTTTAAATTGTGATTCTCGTCATAGATATAAGAAACGGAATCCTTTACAACGCCGTTTTTCTCAAAGGCAGCCGTTTCAACGTCCGGTCCGACGTACGTATAACGGATGGCGTCGCCCGCGTTGTTTTTCTGCAAAACAAGCTTGCCGTTTGAAGAATACGTATATTCTGTTCCGTAATTATCCACATAAAGATATACGTCGTCAAAATAAGCCGCGTTGACCTCATGGTTATACAGCAGGGTGACCTTAACGCTTGTTACGGTCTTTGCGGCCGAAACAGCGGCGGAAACGCTCTGCAGCGTACCGATCGACTGCGCATTGTATTTGGCAGTTTTCGTTGCTTTCAGCGTTGTTCCCTCAAAGAGCTCAAGTCTGATCCCGAATTCTCTGTCGTTCGAATCATCGTTGCACATGGAAGAACTGAATCCCCTTGCCAGCGCGCCGAACACAAGCGTCTTCGATGAAGCGGACGCGCCGATCGAAACGGTTTGCGAGAGAGAAACCAAAGAATTGGGGGTACCCGAAAGCTTTACACCGGCCGCAAACCCCGCCGCCGCGTCGGAATTCGTCGTTACGCCAGAGGAGGCGTTCCACCCCGAGAGAGACGGCGCAGAATCAACGCCGAACCCTGCGTTCTCAAGCAGGTTATACCTTCCGGCTGCGGAAGCCAATTCCAGCTGAACGGCGTCAAAATAAACCGTTCCCGTTGCTGCGTTCATGTACAAAAATACGCGCACGTGCGTCGTATTCGCAGGTGTGGTAAAAGAGACCTTCATTCGGGTCCACGCGTTGGTCGCATAGGTGAGCTCTGTGCTTTTCACGGTTTCCAGCTTCGTGGTTCCGTTCATGATCTCGACTGAAATGCCGACCTGCCCGCCTGTAAGCTGCGTGATTTTTGAAAAAGCGGAAAGCGTATATTGTTTATTCGGTGAAACCCTGTAGCAATCCTGATTCGTCAATACGCCGCCCTGAGAAGTGCGGGTCATTTTTCTGGCATAAGCGCCTATATAGCGTTCAGCCGTATCATTGGCGCAGGTATAGCCTGTGTCGCCGGAGATAAACGTATTCCAGTTTGCGGAGTTGTTTTCAAAGCTGTGATTAACAAGCAGGTTGTCAACGCACTTAAAAGCATCCGAGCTGTGCTTCAGCGAGTTGAAAGCGTTGTTGCCATCCTGATAACTCGCCGTAACAAGCATGCCGCTTTGATCCCTTACGCCGATCGCACGTCCGTTGTTATCGAATGAAATAAGCTTTTCTTTGCTGTTCTCATCGGTCACCGTCGTTTCATCCATGCCATAAGTAAAAGAGAGCGTATTCAGGATCTCCCTTTCCCCGTTTGCATCGGGCGCGCTTCTGCGTGTAAGGGAGGAAACACGGTAAAAGGTTTTTGTGGCGGTCTGCACCGCTTTGTAGCCGATCTGCACGTCCGTTCCGTCGTGGGCAATCACCCGGATCAGTTTGCCGCCGGAATATCTGAACGTGGTCGTACGACCGC
>CADBRB010000318.1 GCA_902796955.1 uncultured Ruminococcus sp. | reverse complement strand
GTAAAGTTATAATTTTATTTTCCATATTAGTCCATATTTTTCTAAAAAGTCTAAATCTAAAAAACTCCCTCCCGAAGGAGGGAGTTGCACTTATCTAAATATTTCTATTAGAGCCAAGGGTTCTGAATCTTGCTGCTCATAAGAACAACAGATTTGTAAGGGTTAAATACGGCGATAGAACCAGTACCCCAAGCGATGAGCTTAGAACCAGCAACAGGGCTGGATACCTCACCAGAGGACATACCATTGAGACCACCAACACCAAGAATATGATTCTCGATATAATCAGTGCCCTTGAAAGTATACTTAGCGATAGCAGGCTTACCAGTCTTAGAATCAGGAGTAAGGTCAACCATAAGAGCATACTTACGATCAGGGAACTCAACATCAAGAGACCTATCAAGTTTGAAACCGATAGTATTACCACCGTAAATATAAGTGTCATAAGTAGCACCAGCAGCAACATAACCATTGGAGCCCTTAGACCAAAGGAAGTCACCATCAGTATGACGATCCTTTAAGAAGAGGTCGATGCAACGCTGTACATCATCCCACATTAAAGAGTTGCAAATGAATGCATATTTGTTACCGGTTCCACGCTCGCTCTTAGCGTTCATAGCAGCAAGAGCTTTCTGTAACCAAGCAACAGTAAGTTTTGTAAAGACAAACTTCGTAGCAAAACGCTCAATCTGGGTAACAGCACCATCAGAGGTGATGATAGGACGACCAGTCTCAGGTTCAAAGATAGTAGGATTACCATCCTTATCGAGATTGCTCTTACCCCAAGCGAATTTGCCCTCACGAGCCTGCATGAAGGAATCAAGAAGAACCTTCTTAACACCAGGGAGACGATAAACAGGGTCGTCATCTTTACCCTTACCAATCTGGATAAAGACATCTTCCATAGTAGCATACTGTGCGGAATAGTCAATATCACAACGGTGGGTAGAAATATAACCACGGAACTTCTCAACGTTAGAGGTGTATTTTGTGTACAATTGTTGTTAATCATTATCTTTCGATAATGTTCAGACTATATCTTAATCTAAATATTTAAATACAAATCCTTTACAATGGTCTCTTTTACCAATAGCAACTTGTTTTGCGTTTTTGTATCCGGCTTTTACACAGTTTGACATATCAGAAAATGTTTCTAACAAATCTCCATCATCATCAAAACGACCAACCTTTTTTCCAATGTGTGGCATATCAACTTGTCCCATTGTACGGCACTTTAATTTTTTCATATATGGTAATTTTTCATAAGAAAATTGATGGCCTAAATATTGATGTCCAGACTTAATAGCTCTTGGGAGATGACCTGGACCATGACTTTTTGGATTTAAATATAAAGCAGCTTCTCGTAAACTTTCAAATTCTTTTTCAAATTTTCCGTCTAAAGTATACATATAAACTTTCTTTTTTTCATTTGCCAGTGTAGTGTCTCTTCCACCTAATGCTAAATTATATGTATCTTCTCGTCTTACAAAGTCTTCTGTTACCAGCTCTGCTTCTAATTTATAAGCATCTATTTCATTATTAAATATTTTAAGAACAGTTCTTATAAATTTCTTAATACCATATTTTTTAACAGCGCATTTAAAAGGAGTGTTTGGATTTTCATATGTTGCAGGTCTATACGTATAAACTCCACAACCAAGATATCCATCAAAAATATCAGGATTTTCTGTACTATGCACACCGATATAAATTTTATTATTTACAATGCACGTTGTTTGATAAACAATATATTTCATGTATTTAAATTTTAGATTTTTTCCATTTCGGAGTTTGTTTCTCCTACGTCCATTCGGACTAGTCGTTGAACGTTCTAGAGTGCTTCGTATAACGCTTGCAATATCTCTAGCTTCGCTGCTGATTGCCATTAAAGGTTTCCAGCAATTAGAAAAATTTATTTAATTTTACACTTATATTAATAAGCGGAGGAGAGCAACACAAAAAAGACTTGTGGAAGTCTACCCTCCTCATGAAGTTCAGGCATGTAGTTAGTTACAAAGCGGGTAAGTTTACCAGCTGCATTTGTAACAAAGCTGTCAGGAATCTGTGCAGAATAATCGGCATCAACAAGCTTACCAATAACGATAAAGCAGTTGTCAGCAATACGCTGAGGACGATTAAGCACGATTACATACTGACGGAGCTCTTCAATAATGAACGTATCATATTTCTGATACCAGTTCTCAGGGAAACGGAAAATAATATCACTTGCATTACAACCGTTACCTTCCATAGAAATAATAGGAACCCTCTTAATACGATTAACCTCAAGCTCCCACTCATACATATAATTGTTGATGCGCTGCCAAGAATTCTTGCTAACGCGGTCATTTGTAAAGGTGTTCATAAGAGCCTCGGTGAGGTTCGTAAAGGTGTATTGATCATAAAGGGTAGCTACAAGACCGATACG
>CADBRB010000317.1 GCA_902796955.1 uncultured Ruminococcus sp. | reverse complement strand
TTCTAATATTGTTTCATTTCAAACTCAGAGTGCAACACAAAGTAATTCAAATGGAAATTGTGGAACGGGTTACCATATATCTACAACGCATACAAATTATAAAAATGGTAATACAACAATATACGTTAAAACGTGGGCTTGTAGATTTCCTATAACATCATCAACAGAAATACAAGATTTTGAAAATATTAGAACGTATAATGGTGATTTAGCTGAAAAATTTAGATATAATGAGTGGAACCATATTGTTATACATAATAATGGTAGCTCTAACGATATTTATATAAATGGTTCATATATTGGAAATTATGCAAAAGAAAATAATAGTGATAATACAAATATAAAAATATCAGGTAGTGGATATTGTATATTAGATGAAATTAGAATAACTGATGGTAATATATATAATAATGTTGGATATAACCCACCATCTACACCATATGATGATAATATTATTTATGTTTTACCTTATACTGTAAAAGGTGGTACAATTCTTATTCAATCATCAATTAATGTTAATGATTTTCAAATTGGTGGAGTTAGAAAAACTAATCCACAAAAAGGCGATGTTTTTATTTTAGTAAATGATATAGGATTAATGCAATCATTACAACAATATGATGGTTCTGATTGGGTAGAATTAAAAGGTGCTATATATAATGAGGCTTTGGGTCTTTGGGTTTCATATTATGGTTACTCTATTTATACTAATAATTGGGATTATACTAATTTAGAGGAATTTAGCGTTGATGATATTGAAAACGAGCGTGATTTTTATCATTGGTTAGGCGCACAATTTAATAAAATAATTCAAGCTATTGAAAGTATAAGTTTTGATGTAACTAATAATAATAATAATTATTTTCCTGAAAGTACTAACTTATGGGATTTTTTAATTAAATTAATTGATGATTTAATCAACGGCGTTGGTATGATCGTTGATAAATTAATTGATTTTATTAAATGGTTATTTATACCACCTGATAGTTTTAATCTAGATACACAATTATATGATGTTAAGTTAAAGCTTGGTATTTTATGGTTACCATTTGAGCTTTTAGGTAATATTTTAAATTATGTATTTAATAGCACTAACTTAAATCAAAATCATACAATTCAATTTAATGGTTTATATTTAATGGGTGTTAAATTAATACCTGATTTTACATATAATTTTGATGAATTATACAATAATACTACATTTGCAACAATGCATAATATATATTTAACTATTATTGATTTTGTATGTATTATAGCTGTTGTTAACTTAGCTAGAAAGAAATATGAGAGTATTATAGGGGGTAAATAATATGTTATTAACAGCTTTGGTGTATTTTTTAACATTTATTATCAATTTAATTTTTAGTATTATACCTGAAATACCAAATTTACCTGATGATTTAATAAATAGTATATATAGCTATTTTGATTTAATTATTAATAATGGTTTACATTTAATTGGTTTATTTATTAGACCATCAACTATTTTGGCTTTGTTGCCTATTAGTATTGCAATAGCTAATTTAGAATATATCTATAATTTGGTTATATGGCTCTTAAAGAAACTACCTATTTTTAATATTAAGTAGGGTTTTAGCGTTCCCTTACTATGTAAGGGTACGCTTTTTTAGAACTCTTTGAGTGAAATTTTCACGGATGAGCGTTAGCGAGTGGCGAAATTTTGCGAAAAGAGTAGGGGGGGTCTACCAAGACGACCCCCAATAATGACACTAGACACTAGACAAAGAAAAAGGGGGTTATTATGTCTACTGAAAACAAAAAACAAAAACGTTCTAATTTATGGGTATGTGTATTTTATCCATCATCAGCACCAAAAGACTATAAAAATATTATAGGTTCTTGGGTTTTACCTTGTTTAATGTCTCCTATACACGATAAAGATTTAAATGCTGATGAAACACAAAAAAAGAAACATATACATTTAATGATTGATTTCGGCTCAGGTGTAAATAAAAGCTTTGAACAGGTAAAACAATTTACAGACCAACTAAACGGAACTATACCTATAATATGTCAAAATAGAAATGCTATGATTAGGTACTTTATACATAAGGACAACCCTGAAAAACATCAATACAGCTTTGATGATCTTGTTGCTTTTTCAGGGTTCGAATATGAGAAAGCTTTTGAAACATATTCAAATGAA
>CADBRB010000316.1 GCA_902796955.1 uncultured Ruminococcus sp. | reverse complement strand
CCATGTAAACCATCATGATATATAGGGCCAACAGTATGTATAATCTTCTTGCAAGGCATATTATAACCATCTGTCATCTTAGCTTCACCAGTATCGCAACCATTTAATGATTTGCACTCATCTAAAAGTGCTTTACCAGCCTTTCTATGGATAGCACCATCGACTCCGCCACCACCAAGGAGAGTCTTATTAGCAGCATTAACAACTATATCAACATTTAAAGTTGTTATATCATCTTTTAAAACAAATACTTTCATTTATACCATCACCTTATATAATTATAAATTTTTTTTAGTTAAATAGAAAGAACTTTATAAAGTTCACATATATATACAATTTGTTTTGTCTTATCACTCTTATCACAAGTAATTAACGTTAAACTATTTTTACTTTTATCACGATATATCTTAGCTTTACCATTTTTTAGTATTTTATAATTATTAACAACTTTATAAATATATTGCTTATTTTGATAATAAATATTAACTATATCATCATTATGAAGTTTATGTAGTTTTTTAAAAAATGAAATTTTACTATTACCAGAATGGCTAGCTAATATCAAATTATCATTTGCTTTTTCTATTGAGCCGGCTAATATCTCTATTCCATAATCAACACTATTCTTATTTGAATGGGTATTAAATAAATTTTTTTTAAGTTTTATTTTAGGAATTTCTAATACCGCATATAATTCATCAGATTCATAATTCAGAGATATATTGCTATTATGTATCATGGGTCTAGAAGAATCAAAAAAATAAAAAAAACAAACTATAAATAAAGAGACAAATAACATTTTTTGTCTCAAATCCCCATTATATCTTCTTTTTAACATAAATAAATCCTTTAACTAAAAATAGCATGATAAATATCATTCCTTTATAAGAATTTTTTAATGTATTTGGAACAGCTATGATCTCAGCATCAGTTATAACAGGATCATTTGGCAAAATTGATTTAACAATATCTTTGTCATTCTTTATTTCAAAATAATAACAATTATCATCTAACAGATATCCTTCTAATCCACCTTTTTCTTTATACTTATATTTTCCAATCATTAGATTATCAAGAATTATTTTACCTTCATTATTTGTATAGCCTTTATAAACTAATTCATCATTTATATTATATACTTCAATCAAAACTCCTGATAAAGATTTTTTAGATACACTATCTATTTTAGTTAATTCAAATTTTCCTTTTTTTAAATAATTATTAACACTTACTAATATAACAGGATCTAAAGTGTCAAGACCATCATAATTAATACTGAAACATATATTATCATTTTTGATTTTATAATTATTATTTACGTTTGTTTCTATAAGACAATAACTTCCTAAATCCAAGTTATTAATTTTAAAGTATCCATTATTAGTTTTAAACGAAGTAACTATTTCTTTATCTTTATATTCCAAAGTACCATCAGCCGCATATACATTTCCATTAGCAACTAAATCAAAACTTACATTATCAAGAAGAATTTTATCATAATAATAGTTATTATTAGTTAACATCATTCTTTCGCCATATTTATTAAGTTCTAAACTTCCTTTAACAGGCTTATTTTCAAAATTTATATCGATATATGGATTCATTTGATCATCGAATAGAATATTATTCTCATCAATTATAAAACTAACTTTTTCTTTATTTAGAGAATATCCATATAATTCATTACTAGGAACTTCTTCAATCTCATATTTTCCAAAAGGATAAAAATTATTTGTTATAAAAAAACCATTTGTAGAATTAAATAAACATTCATCATTTTCACATAAATAACTATCATTTTTTAAAGATTTAATTTTAAAAAGCATGTTATTCCTTAAAATAAGTTTTTTAGATTGACTATCTATTTTATTAACTTTAATTTTAGACTCCTGAACATTATCTACTATTTCCTTGTTTATATCTTTATTATCTATTTTAATGAAAAAATCATTTGTAAAAGCATATCCTTCTTTTGAACTTGTTTGCTTAAATAACCACTCGCCGTATGGTAAATCTAAAGATATAATTCCGTTTTCATCAGT
>CADBRB010000315.1 GCA_902796955.1 uncultured Ruminococcus sp. | reverse complement strand
CGCCGCACCCGCAAGCGGCAGTGAATACATTATAGGCTCTTGCAAATACCGTAATGAAAAAATCGGCATTGACGAATTGGAACTGCTGAAGCACTACGCTTCGGTTTTTTGCAAGGGGACAAAATATCACTACTTCATATTCTCGCTCGGAGGATTTACAGACCAGCTTTTGCAGCAAAAAGATGAGGTCACGCTGCTGACGCTTGACGAGATCTACAGATAATCTGAAGTACAATACCACAACCACACTTTATACGAATTATCCCTCAAATCTCCCGTCCCCCCTGTTCGTAACGTTTTAGAAAAAAAAGCACCAGAGCAAAAAAATCCCGAAAAGCCGCATAACAATGGGCTTTTCGGGATTTTATTACGAGCAGGTACATTAAAAAAACTTTTTCAACCTTTCTGATAATCTCAGGACATCGGATAATATAATCGATCAAACATCTACACCCTATCCCGATAATAGAACCAAGCGTCTATCATTGCTTGTCCTGCGTACATCGAAAGAATAATCCTTTCACGTTTACCTTGTTGATACGCCCGCATCCTTTTGTATTTTGAACACTTCTTTTTTGCATCTGATATTTGTTCTTTATTTTCTGCAAACCAATAATTTTTTTGCAGAAATTCCGAATTAATATCTTCTATTTGTTTAGGTAATCTGTTTCCTAAATATACTGCCATTTTAGGGATATTTCTTTCTATCAAGTTTTTTATATATCCTTCAAGGCGATATGCCGCTGTATCCGTCCTTTGCGACGCTAAAATTGAAGCAAAGGTTTTATTATCTAACTGAAGTTTATCCTTTGTATTCCTGTAAATAAATCCGTGAAGATGATCTTCCATTTTACGATACTTTCGTTTAAGCTTCTCGACATTATATCCCTGCTGAAATTCATTAACAGATAAAAGCTCATCGATTTCCTCGTCCTGAAAAGCTCGAAAAATACCAATTGCCTTTCGTTCAACATCATCAGCATGATCTGCAAACGCTACGTTCAATTCATTTAGAGCATTATTGATTAAGTGGAACTTTTCTCTATCATAAATATTCCACGGATTGTTATAAAACGGACACAAACCGGCTATTCTAATTATTGCATTTTTCAATCTTGCAGATAAATTCATCTTGTCACCATCACTTGAGAACCGCTATAGCATATTCACACATAGAAATGTTACACATATATTCTGCCTTTTTGGTCTCAAGACCTACTTCATCTGATTCTCTCATAAGACTGATCGCCTCGAATTGTGTCACAGCGTCTGCAGATGACTCCTCAATATCATACAATCTGCTTTGGATTTTGTCTATAACATTATCACATTGCTTATATGTAATCTTCCTGAGTTCATTTGACAGGTCACTTAAAGCATCTCGTAGGACCTTGTCCATAAAGCGTTTCATCGCTGCAGATTTCTGCGAACCTTTTTGCATTTTCAAAATCTCAAGGCACTCATTATCATCAAGAGAAACACGTTTTTGCACACGCTTCTTTATATAACCGTGTATCATATCCTCTGTATCTCTGTTTTCACGTTCAATAGCGTCAATATTGATATTCAGCTTTCTTCCGCCATATATTTTGTTATTATAGGCTCTGATTGATTTGAGAAATTGATCGAGCGTATATCTGCTTTCTTTAATTACATCACGTTCAAGTTGGTCGCTCTCTCTTTCGATATCCAAACGAAACTCGGTAAGTGATTGGTTTATTCTCATCGTTTCCTGCAGCGAAGCAGTCTGAGAATCATAACTGTCTTCCCGAGCATAGCTTGAACTGCGTCTGCTTGTAGTTCCACCAAAAAAATCTTTTACCTTTTCAACTATGGTACGAATTGGGTGAAAACCTCCGCCTCCGCCGCTGCCCATTATACAACACCTTCTCCCAGAATTTGCGTGCCTAAATCGGCAAGCGAGTTTATAAAACCTGCATTCGCTATTATCTTCTCTTTCTCACTGCGACTTTCCTGAGATGACTGCGATAATGCATCAAACTGTCTGCTTAATTTTTCGGCTTGTTCTTCGGCTATCTCTATCTTAGAATCAAACGAATCTTCTACATTGTACAAAACATTCTGTACAGTTCTCCTAACGGTTTTGCAAATCCTGTCAAGAGCTTCATTGAAGACCTCTATTTTTAGTTCCTTCATTCTTGTTCCTTTAAGCTCTCCTGCCGGCAGCTTCAGAACAGAAACACATTTTGAATTATCCAGCGATATACTTTGCCTTATATGATCTGTCATAGAGCCGTCTATATCATCAAGAATGTTATTCAGCTGCCTGCGTATTGACTCCACACGATAAACATTGAGATTTTTGTTCATTCCTTCCAAAACCTCAAGAATATCGTCTATCATCTCGGCACATTGGTTTTTTATCTCTTTTTCCATTTCCTTTGCAGACGCTCCAAATGAGTCCCGGCATTCGCATACCAAACGATTAAGCTCCAGAATTTCATCTGCATTGCTTTTCTCCGGATCGTATCCTTTGCTATTTTTGATATCTTCCTCGTTTCTACCCAAAATAGCAGATATTATTCTTTTTCCTAATTTTTTAACAACTTCCCATATTTTGGGTGCTTGTTCCGGAGGTATGGGAGGTATTGGTAATTTGGGCATAATATCCATAAAATTCACCTTCTGCCTGTTCTGTAAATTTTTCTTAAGAAAGCGTTTAACTTCAACTCATCATTATGCTTTTGAGCAGGGAAACCCGAAACAACAGAAAAGTCAGCAATTGACTTTGTTACACCTGATCTCGCCATAAGCGTTGAATATTCTCCAATTTTCACATGATTAGCTACACCGCACTGACCGTATATCACACTATTTGAACCTACGAGCGCCCACCCGGCAATAGCCGTCATGGAGACTATTTTGCAATTTTCTCCAATCTTAGCTTCGTGACCTATCCTGACAAGCGAATCGATCTTTGTTCCGCTGCCTATCACAGTGTTTCCTATAGTACCACGTTCGATAACGGAATTTGCATCGATCTCAACATTGTCTCCGATAATAACCTTTCCTACACTTGGCACACGGTGAAAAGTATTATTATCGCAGCACATCTCAATGCTGTCCTTTCCGATAACAGCACAGCAATCTATCACGGTATTATACCCGATTTCACAGTCATGATTTATGACCGAATTATATCGAATAGTGCAATTATCTCCTATAACGACATTGTCGCCTATTCTGACGCCTGCTTCTATCACCGTATTATTTCCGATCACGCAGCCCTTTCCAAGCGTTGCTTGCCGATCTATTAATACCGAATCACCGACCGAAGTATCTCTGCACGGCTGAAAATATAGACCATTGTCGATCAAATACTGAACGATAATATACAGCTTTTCGTACATCGAATACGGTGTAATAATATATGTCCTGTTATCGGAAGGAAAAAAAGAAACAGAAACCATTACTGCTCCGAAAGATATATTCTTTATACTCTCAAAATCACAAATGTCATTAATATAAGTGAGATACCCGTCTTTGCATTCATCACGTAGAGCTATTCCGTATATTCTTACATCCGGATTTCCTATAACTGTTCCACCAATTAAATTGGCAATATTACCGGCAGTTACATATCTCTCGCTCATTAATCATTAACCAAATCTTTAAGCTGATCAACCAAGCTCTGCACACGCCGCTCCGTATCCTCTTTAACCAATTTCATGACATTCACAAGGTCAGATTTATACTTGTCTATCTGATCCAGATTTCTCTTAGCTTCGTCATACTGCGCTCTTATCTCTTCAATATTTTGATTCGAAGCTTCAAGTATCTTCTGATTGCTCTCCTTGATCTCTGCAAAATATTTATTCAAATCCTCATTAAGCGAATTCATATTTTGTTCAATATCAGAAAGAAGATAATCTTGGTACTTACTCAGAATATCCTGAGAAATTTTGACCTCTACCGAATCAACATTAGACATCTGCATAAGCTTTTCCAGGTGCTCTTCAAGTACTTGAGGCATAATCTTAAACTTCATCGCCGTAGACATCAAAGTATATTTTTGATCCTCGTCCAAAAACAAATAATCACGACAAAGGTTATTAAGATATGCCGCCGTATATACTATATTTCGTTCAGCTGTTTTGCTATTACCATAACAATCTTGTCCTGAAAGGTACTTGACCCATTCCGTCTTCTGCTTTTTCCAATCTTTTTCCGGACTGTTCAAACTATCCCATTGTGTTCCAATGACAAAAACCTTTTCAGGATTATAGCTTGTGTTTGCAAATATCCTGATTAGTGTTGTAAGCTCCGGACCCGTAAGAGAATCGGACTTAACACATGCAAAAACAGCATTTGCTCTGTCTATGTAATTTCTTGTTACATCGGAACGATATTTTACGGCGTCATCTAAGCCCGGAGTATCTACAAAGACTATCTGTTCGGGCATTTTAAAATTTCTAAGACCCACCTCAACTTCTTTTACAAAGTAGTGCTCTGCATGCTTCGATGATGTCCATCGCTCAATCTCTTCATTAAGATCATCATCAGAAAGCTCCGTGTAAACCTCAGTATGGTCTATCCATTTCTGCTTTTCTGCATCGCCATGCAAAGAGGCGTATTCCTGCTTAAAAACATCTGCATTACTCGAAATACTATCCCAAAGCATTTTCCACTCATCTTGAGAGTAAAAGCTTACTCTGACATAGTTGGTATATTCACAATGTCTGAATTTTGTCAAAACAGCCGTTTCTGGAGTTACCGATGTCGATGCCAGATTCTGCCCCAGCAAGGCATTGATGAGCGTAGATTTGCCCGCCTTTATGGTACCCACAAAAGCTATATGAAATTCCGGTGATTTACATCTACCAATAAATGCATCACATTTTTTAATCAAGCTTGACGACGTACTTGCAAACACCTCGTTTGAAAGCAGTACCTTCATCATTTCAATCTTTTTTATATA
Source organism: uncultured Ruminococcus sp. (assembly GCA_902796955.1). Taxonomy (GTDB): domain Bacteria; phylum Bacillota; class Clostridia; order Oscillospirales; family Acutalibacteraceae; genus RUG14223. The sequence continues at coordinate 858 of CADBRB010000315.1, read as the reverse complement.
GCTATCTACTGTACTGTTCCATCTTACAGTTTTATGTGAGACTGCACTTAATGAGCTTACCATTGATCGAATGTCAGTTTCATAACTTTCAACCACCTCGGTAACATTAAAAGAATCTTTATTCTGACAGCAGCCACAATGAAAACAAAAATAACTATAATCGGGTATGGTCTGTTTACACGATTTACAAATCATTACATTTGCACTCCTTTTCCACAGTTGTACACAAGCATTCAACAAAATTCTTAAGCTTTAATTAAAATAGTATCACAGTTTCTACAAAATGTCAATATATAGTTTATAGTTTTTACTATCTATAGGTCGTTGCCTCTCTCCCCAAAATCCCTTAAAGTAATAATTAAAACGACCTAAAGGGAAGATGAGAATGAAAACCGAACGTGAAAAGATATCCTGCAAGATCGGCGAGCGCATTCGCCGATTCCGCACCGAGCAGCATCTGAGTCAGGAGGCGCTTGCGCTCTCCTGCGAGATACACCCCGCGTACCTCGGCAGGCTGGAGCGCGGCGAAAAGTGCCCGACCGTTGACACGCTCTACAAGATCGCGCAGGGCTTGAAGATACCGCTCTCTGAGCTTCTGGACGTGACCGCCGAGATAAACCCGACGCACAAGGCAGCGATAGACCGCATTGAAACCGCTATTTTCAGCCTGTCTGAAAATGAAGCCGTGGAGATCGCTGAGATCATCGAGCGGCTTATCGCATTCAAACGTGACAACGCCTGATATCCTCCTCCGTTAACTTCGGGTCAAGGTCTAATATTTCATACAGCTGCATAAGCAGATACGCGTTGTGCGGGATATCCGCAAGCATATCTGCTCTTTTATCCTCGCCGCATTTG
>CADBRB010000314.1 GCA_902796955.1 uncultured Ruminococcus sp. | reverse complement strand
CCGCAGTACCAGCCGCAGATTCAACGCCAATAGTCTTCAGCGTTTCTTTGCCATCACTCGGACGAGTAACAGCAGGAGACTGAGCAATGAACTTAAATCCAAGAGCCTCAAGAGCACTCTGAACACCAGATTCAGGCTGCGCAGGAAGTCTGTCAAGATACACAACACCATTCAGAACAACGCTACCGGGCATATCGCCAGCAGTAACATCTACATCTTCATAGACAATGCCTTTTACAGTAGAGCTGTTATTTGCAGGCCAGAACGCACCCATCGGAACATGCTTAGTCCCATCGATAGTTACAACCTGAGCATGATTCTGAGCAATCTGCTTGGTTTTCCTTTCGCACTCTTCATGAGCGAGAAACCAGCCGGGTGCATAGGTAGTACCAAGCTTGTCAGGGTAAATAAAAGCCATGATTATTCTCCCTTCGTTTCACCGTAAAGATTTTTGTGATATTCAGCCGCAATCTGAGCAGCACGACTAGGCTCATTACCATCTCCACCTTCGTTTGCAGGAGGAGTTTCAACTTCTGCGCCTTTCGATTTTTCTTGCATGATGAAGCCGGAATAATCTTTTTCGATATCGGCTTTGATCTTGTCGAGATCATCGAGAGATCCGTCTTTAACAGCGAAGGAATCGAAGTCTGTAATTTTCAGGATTGAAGGAATACGGGATTCTTCAATTTTACACTCTTTCAGAATGTCCTTATACAACTCGACTTTCTGAGCCTTCTCCTTGTCTTTCTGAACTTTTTCTTTATAGTTCTCGAAAGCAGTATGCTCATCCTCGAACTTTTTCTGCCAGTCTGGGTCGCCTTTGGCTTTAACGGCATCCAATTCTGCTTGGATACCCGGAAGCTTTTCCGCTTCAGCTTTGTATCCATCGCGCTCTTCTCTTAGCGCATTGATGGAAGTGATATGACCATTCATAATTGCCTGAACTGCCGTTTCCAGCGATTCAGCGGCTACTCCAGCAGTAGACAGAATTTCACGAACTTGAGCATTGGTAAGAGCCATTATAAAATCTTCCTTTCTTTCGGCGGCGTTCTATGCCGTTAAGATTTTCCTTTTATTTGATTGTAGCAAAAAAGACCAAAAAAGTCAAGAGCCAGCGTCTATGTTCCTGCGAATTATTTCAGCATAATCGCTTTGGTGGTCTTGGATTGCAGGTTTCAAAAACGGCTGAGCTTTTCTTCCGCTGGAACCCAACTCTACAAATGGAGCATATTCGACATTCGTTCCGATGCAAACAGACCTGACGCCTTTTCTTTCCGCTGGCATTTGGCCTCCATATGAGCCGGATTTGTCTCCTCTTTCGGCATGGTATGCACCTTTTTTAGGTGATTGCCCATCAAGAGCGTAGGTAATCGAGTTCCGAAGCAGGCCAGTATCAACAGGGCATATTCCAACAGCCAGCTCTTCCGCTCGAATTCCACATTGCTCAAGGGCAATCTCTACGCGCTCTCCTAACAATTCAAGAATTTCGCGGCAATTACTCGTTACTTTTACTTCGATAGTTTGCGCCATTTTTCCTCCATCGCATCATTAAGCACTTCATTCCAGTTTGGAAGTTTGTTTGGACGTTCTATAGCTTCTCCATCTCCTGTTGATACGAATCTAAGTTTTTCTTTTTCTTCTTCAGTCATTCCAAACCTCCTAAACAATGCAGTTTATTACGAGACGCTCAGCAGTTTTTCCATAGTAATCTATAAATTTTTCTTTGCCAAATCCAACAATCGTATACTTTGTTTGTCTACCAAGAACGACTTCAAGCTCATTTGGATTTGTTATTAATGCGTTGGTTGTCTTTGTAATGTGGAGTTTCATAACAACGTTTCGATTGGCGAAGGATGAAAACCCTGAAGCGTCAGCGCCAGATGTAGACATATATCCGTATTCTGTTATTTTTGTTCCAATAATTTTGTCAAAAGCTTTCTGCACAGAGTCGGTTTCAAAATTTTCAATAACGGAGTCTAATTGAATTTTAGATATCCCAAGCACATTCTCTGTATATGTCCCGCCAACAGAACGGAACAACACAGTCCCCTCGCGAACAGCATCTTTTTCTATAAGCCTATCAAAAGCTTTTATTTTATCAGCTTCAATTTCATCATCGAACAGCAAATCAATTGGTGAATTGTTACTGCCGTCTTCCCGAAATACTCTATTTATATCAAAACTGTTCGGATTGCGAACATATATTCCGGCAATTTCTTCTTCCTCTTTAGTCAGCGATGTACACATATCCATCCAATCAAATTTTATGCCGGAATAGTCGAGTCCTTCTGTTTCAATCATCGGACTGTAATCTTTCAGCTTCTCGATATCAAATGCAACTTCCGGCTCTTTTAGTTTGCTCTTTTTCCAATCTTCATAGCTCATACCGCCGAGTTTGTCTCTCCTCGGAATTGCATCATCGGAAAATGTAAATCCAGTCAGATGTCCAACCATCCTGCAACGGCAGTTGTAAACTTCTTCAGGTGCACCAAGCGGATCTCCGGGAAATCGCAGTCCGTTAGAAAATCTTCCACCAACGTTTATCAATTCGCCATCCATCAAAGCGTGGGAATCACGAGTCCGACTATCCAACGTAGCGACCCATTTCTGCATCATATCAATGCCTTTGTCGCTTGCTTCCCGATACTGGTCAAGTCTACCAGCGTTCTGAGCACCAGTGATAGCCGTTCGAGCATTGCGAAGAGCGGCGGCGTTATCCATGCCAGAAACTTTTTCCAGTCTTTTTGCAACCTTCGGAATCGATTCGCCTTGAAGGATGCCCTGTGTAATTTCTTCTCTAATTCTTCGCTTGTTCCACCTTCGATCTTTAGGAATATCCACACGGGGCTTGGGGAGAAGGGTTGGTCTTTCTCTGACAAGCCGCTCTACTGTGTGGGCATTATACAAAGTGAAACTGGTATCCATCAAAGCACCTTTTTCAACTTCGAATGCGGCAAAGTTTCGATTTATTGCATAAGCTTCTGGAGTATATCCGTTAATTATGTTCATTGCGATCCTGTCAGTTCGCACATAATCATCAGCCAAAGTATTGAGCATTTCTTCCCAGCGTTTGCCTT
>CADBRB010000313.1 GCA_902796955.1 uncultured Ruminococcus sp. | reverse complement strand
TGGGCGATTCCACCCGGGCGAAATACTACGAGGAACCGGCCAGAGCTACGATCCCAGACCAGGATTTCCTGGTCGGGGGAGAGCACCTGGACGAGATCGCCCACGAAGAGAACGACCCCGAGGACCCGGAGGTGTAGCATGGCCTTCACAGCGGACGCGATAATCGCGAACATAGAATCCCGGCTGGGAGATTCGGGCCTGCACGTCTGGAGCTTTTACAAACTGGCCAAAGGCGCGCCCTGGTGCGTAGGGGAGGTCAGCTACACGTTCAACAAAACCGGCAACGCCGCCAGATGGTACGGAGGCAAGCCGGTTTTTTATGTGCCTTACGCCCAGGAGTGGATGGCGAAGCACTACGACACCGTCTACGATTACAGAAGCGGCGGCGACCTTTCAAAAGTAAAGAAGGGCGACGTCGTAATCTTCATGTGGACGAAGGGCTCCCGGGATCATATAGGATTCGCCCGAGCTGCAGGAGAGACCGGCAAGCTCTACACGATCGAAGGCAACACCAACGGCGGGATCGTGGCGAAGAGGACCCGCGAGAAAAAATACATATTTGCCGTCTATCGGCCGCCATACCAGAAGACGACGGCCACCGAAAAAACCGTGCAGAAGCAAAAACAGGGCGCCCAAAAACTGCCAACTTTCAAAAAAGGCAAGATTTACACGACCCAGGTCTCCGATTTGAACGTAAGAACCGGACCCGGCACCAACTACGCCAGGAAAAAGAAAAAGGACCTGACAAAAGACGGACAAAAGCACTCCGACGCCGAAGGCCAGCTGAAAAAGGGAACCGAAGTCACCTGCCTGGAAACGAAGAAAAACGGATCCCAGATCTGGATGCGGATCCCGTCCGGCTGGATCTGCGCCTATAACGGATCGAGCTATTATGTCAAATAGGAGGGGAGAAATGGAGTACCTTGAGTATATAATCCCAGCCGTGGCGCTTATAATAGTACAGCTAATAATTTCATTCAAACAGGACAGGGTCAACACCGTCCGCCAGGACATGGTGACCGAAGCTATAAAACAGGATATCAAGCGCCTGGAAGAGAAGCAGGACAAACATAACCAACTGATCGAGCGGATGGTTAAAGTGGAATCTTCAGACAAGGCCCAGTGGCGACAGATAGATGAGCTAAAAGAGGGCCTCAATAAATAGCCTCCGTCAGGAGGGACGTTCATCCTCCGTGGGTGGCGGGTTTTCGGGATATTCCCGGAGGCCCGCTTTTTTTATTGCACGAAAAAACCGGACCCGAAGGCCCGGCGCCTCCTATACCGGGAGGTCCGCCATTAGTAGAACCCGGCCACGATAGATGGTTACGGTTCGACTAAAGGAATGAGTGGTGGAGCATTCAGAGCTTAAGTCGAACCCGAGGAGCTCCGACGTTTCCAAAGCCTCCCCGCCTTTGAAGTTAAACTCCAGGAGCAGGCGGTCGTCGTAGAGGACGACCCGATGCACAAAGATCCGGATCACCGCAGCATCGTCCACGTGCGATTCCAAAAGCGACAGCTGCAACCCCTGCCGGATGACATCCCGCGAGAGCACCGGACCCGTCTGGAGCTTTTCAAGGTCCGCCTGCATAATAGCCCGGTCGGCCCGGTACGCGTCCAGGCGCGCCCGCACGTCCGGGTCCGGACCCAGATCGATCAGGACATCAACGGCCTTCTCTATTTTTCGATCGAGGTCCTTCAGGTTCGCCTCCAGGGCGGACACCTTCGAATCGGAGCGCCGTTCTTCTTCCTGGTACGCGTAGAGCTTGTCGACCAGGACGTCCAGGCTTTCAGGAGAGCCCAGGACGGACCGAACGTGATCGGCCACCAGGTGCTCGATCCAGTCGCGCGGAACCGGCTGCCGGTCCCGGCCGGGGCATTTGTAATAGTAGTGCGTTTTATTTCTTCCGGTTCCGGAGGTTCCGGTCATGAAGGACCCGCAGGGGCCGTGGATCAATTTACCGGTGAGGGCAAACTCGCCTCGAGGCGCCCGGGGCTTTTCGTTCTTTTTCATTTTCGCCTGCACTTTGTAGAAAATATCTTCCGGGACCAGACGGGGCATGCCGCCCTCGACTTCCCGGCCATCATAAATATAATATCCCGCGTATTTTTTATTCGTCAATAACCGCTTAATGGATCCAGCAGAAAACGGCTTCTTTTTTATAGTAGTAAACCCGAGCCCGGTG
>CADBRB010000312.1 GCA_902796955.1 uncultured Ruminococcus sp. | reverse complement strand
TCTAACCTTTAAACGATTAGAAAAGCCAATGTGACTTTTAGGAGATTTTAAATCTTCTAGTAAATCCTTGCACCTAATGTCTATAGTTTCTCCATTGATTATAAATGTTATTTCATCACTAAAATGGAAACAAATCATTTTTTTATATAATAAATCATATATCTCAGGAGTTTCAATTATAGCTTTTAGTTCTTCTGGAGTAAAAAAACAAGGCATTAATAACGTATAAGCCGATTTATTCTTTTTGTCGTACCTTTTTCGTGATTCTCTGTGTCCAGAATCATCCATTTTTCCGTGCTCGGGATTATCTATGATAATATAATTTTCATCTCTATATACTTTCATTTTCTTCACCTTTATAAGAATCAAGCGCTTTTTTTGATAGTTCAATACTTATAATTTTATAGTAGTTTATCGCCGTTTCCTTTGTATAACCAAGTGAGATTAGCATATTTACAAAAACATCAAATGGTATGTTTTCTATCCAATCATTTTTATTAATTATTCTTATTAAAATATTAAATAATTCTTTATTACTGGCTTCCAATAGTCTAATCTTATTTTCAAGTTCAATTTTTATACTTTCCATATTAACTCCCCATCTTAAACTGTTGCATTATTATCTAATTTAAGTATATGATAAAAAGTCACACAAAACAATTATTATGGTTATAAAAATGTAAAGCAAAAATAAAATAAACTTTTTTAGTTTATTTTATTAATTAGAAGTTGACCTTCTTGCAAATATATAGTTTTATTATCAGCTACTAATTCTGATATTGTTGAGTTAAAAGATTTTGATACCAAATCTAATGTATCGCCTTCTTTGGTAATATAATATGCATAATTATTATTAGGTATCATTATTACTTGTTCTGGATAAATATAATCATCTTTATTTAAGCCATTTAGTAGTGCTAATAATGATGGATTTACATTATATTGTTTTGCTATTTGGTACAAATTATCGCCTTTTTTAATCGTATAATATTCATAATATGAATTATTTAAATTGGAATCATTATATAATTCAAACACCTAAATCACCCCTTAATATAGGTTATTCACTTATGGTGTAATTGTTAATTAAAAATAAAGATTTGATTATTATAATTAAAGTTCCACTCCTTATTTTTTAATAAAGCTTGTTTCTTACCATTATACTTATATATAAACATTTCATCTCCAATTAAAAAATATACTTTATCATTTTCAATGTAAACAATATCTTTAATATTTTTAGATATTAATATTTTATAATTATTTAATAATAAATATAAGTTTTGATCATCTATAATATACTGATATGTAAGATTTTCTACAAATTTTTGACTTTTATTAATCATTTTGCTAATTTGAATTTTTTCGAGTTCTTTACCATTAAAATATAATCCAAAACCTTCTTTAGAAATCTTTGTTAAAGTATTTTTCTTTAGATTAATTTCATATTCTTCTTTATTCTTTTTATCTAATAAATATACTTTATTCTTATATTTTCCTATAAATGATGACTCATAAGATATTTCATTCGTGAAATTAACATCATTTATGACATTATTTTTCATGTCATATACATATAGCTTTGTAAAAAAATATTCTTCGTCATAGTTGGGAAACAAAAGGTACTCTTCTGTCTGATATGACAAAATATTTTTGTAATTATCTTTATTTAATACTTTTATTTCTTCAATATTATCTTTACTTAATCTATAAAAACCTTTGTAATTCCAAATTAAGTAGTTACTATCTTGATTATATATAGTTATTTGCTTATATGATTTAATTTTTTCTTTTAATTCAATATAAGTTTTATAATACTTTTCTAAATAATCAGATGGCATTATATTAACATCTACTAGTATATTATTAATGGAACAAATTGTGTTTTTTTTGTTAATTGCAACTATATCTAAACAAACATTTTCTTTTTCTTTATTTACAACTATTTTATTAATTAGTTTTCTCTTTTTTATATATCTATTTTGTAAAAAAATAGGATATTCTGTATTATCATATTTTACAGTTAAAAAATAACCGTAATAATTTTTACTATAGCTTTCTTTTATTTCATAATTATTAAACTTATAATTTATAGTGTATTCTTTTGACTTATTAATAATGTATAGAAAAATTAGGAATGAAAGAATTATTATCCCTATTAGCATATACAATTTTTTCATATTTCACCGCCTTTGAAAAAAGAATTCAATTTATGAATCCTTTGGTTTTTGTGGGTATTTTTTCTTTGCTTCAATCATAAATGAAGAAATACTTGTTTGAATTTCAGGTAATGCCTTTTTAGATATGTTTGAAAAGTTCAAAACCTCTTTAGCGGTATCAATTGTTACGGTTCCCCAAATAATTCCTGCATAGATTTGAAGATCATTATATAAATCTGGTGTTACCGAATTTAGGCGATATCCTAATATTATATAGTCTTGCGCTATAAGAAGTCTTTCATTTGTCAATGCTAAAACAGCTGTATTAAAAATACTACGATGAGAATCATCATTTTGAGCAGCAAAAGCGTATAAAACTTTTTCGTCAGAATTCAAATTATTATCAATTAATTTTGAATGCTTTTTTATTCGCCAACAAATTGTGCTTTTATATTTATTTTTAAATTCTTTTACTAATTCATATGTTGAAGCCATATAATCTCTCTTTTCT
>CADBRB010000311.1 GCA_902796955.1 uncultured Ruminococcus sp. | reverse complement strand
GATCTGGATCATGGTCTCCTACAACCTCTTCTATTCCTTCGCCTACACCATCTTCAACATGAGCCACAACCTGATGGTGCCGCTCTCTACCCGCGACACCACGGCGCGCGGCGGGCTGTCGGTCTTCAACCAGATCACCACCATCATGATGAGCGGCATCTTGGTGGCGCTGGTCTTCCCCATGGTCATCATGCCGGCCATCGGCGTGGATAAGGGAAAGTGGATCACGCTGATGACCGTCCTCTCCATCTTTGCCCTGCCGCTGACGCTGATGGAGTATTTCTTCACCAAGGAGCGGGTGACGGCGGAGGAAGATGCCGCCGGTGCCAAGAGCGATCTGAGCCTGCGCGAGCAGATGAAGATCCTCTTCACCGACAAATACATGCTCCTCATGTACGCGTATTTTCTGATCTACACGACAGGGACGATGTTCAAAAACCTGGCCCTCGTCTACTACTGCAACTACGTTCTCGGCACCTACAACGACGGCATTACGCAGATGCTTGTCTCTGTGCTCGGCGGTATCCCGATGGGCATCGGTATCTTCGCCGTGTGGCCGCTTGCCAAGAAGTTCGGCAAGCGCAACGTCACAATGTGGGGCTTTGTGATCTATGCGCTCGGATCTTTAATCTGCTGGCTGTTCCCGCATAATCTCATCATCGTGCTTGTCGGACAGTTCATTAAGAACATCGGCGGCCTGCCGTGCGCCTATGTGTTTATGGCGCTGTTTGCGGACTGCCTCGATCATGTCGAATGGAAATCCGGCATCCGCGCCGACGGCACGGCGATGTCGATCTATAACATCATCGCGGTCGCCATGGTCGGCATCATGACCGGCGTGTTCAACTGGATGCTCGCCGCCGCAGGCTATATCGCGCCGATCACGGCGAACAGCACCGCCGAAGCCGCAAGCACGCTTGCCGCAAACGGCTGGATTTCGCAGGTCGCCTTGGAGAATATCAAGCCCGCCGCCGACGGCATCTTGACCGTGGCAATGGCGCAGCCCGCGAGCGTGAACTGGGTCATCAGCTTTGCGTTTGTCGGCCTTGAGGTGTTCACCGGCATCGCGCTTGCGATCATCCTGTTCTTCCTGAACGTCGAAAAGAACATCACTAAAGAGCAGGCCGAAATCGCCGCGCGGCGGGAGAAGAACGCATGAAAAAGATCCTCATGATCGCCGGAATCGTTCTTGCGGCGGTTCTTCTGTGGATTGCATTTTGCGGGTATCAATGGAGTTGGGGACCGTTCCATAAACTGCAGGATCTCAAGACGGCAAATCTGCCGGGGAATGCAAAGGAGTATGCACCGACGCATACAAAACTCTTCACAGACAGTCCGCTTTCGGGAAAGCATATCATCTTTCTGGGGTCGTCCGTCACCTACGGCGCGGCGGCAAAGGGCGTGTCGTTTGTCGAGTACATTGCGGCAAGAAACGGCTGCACGGTCACCAAGAAAGCCGTTTCCGGTACGACGTTGACAGATCATGGCTTGGATTCCTACGTGGCGCGGCTGAAAACCGTGCGCGACGAAAAAGCGGACCTGTTCGTCTGTCAGCTTTCGACCAACGACGCCAGCCAAAATAAACCGCTCGGCAGCGTTGCCGAGAGCTTCGATCCGGCGGCGTTCGATACGAAAACCGTTGCAGGCGCGATCGAATGGATCATTGCTTATGCCGAGGACAGATGGCATTGTCCGGTCGTGTTCTATACGAATCCACGCTACGACAGCAAGGACTACGCGGCGATGCAATTGCTTCTTAAGCAGATTGCCGAAAAGTGGAGTATCAAAGTGATCGATCTGTGGGAAGATGAGACATTCAATGCGATCACGCCGGAGCAGCGTGCTCTGTATCTCGCGGATGCGATCCATCCGACGCAGGCGGGCTACCGCGACTGGTGGACGCCGTATATGGAACCTGTTTTGTATGAGGCAATCGGTCAATGAAAAAAACGATCAAGATTCATTTGAACCACGACGGACAGCTGCTTTGGTGCAGCGAATATAGCAAGCCCGTTTTGCAGCAGCTTTGGGAGGACTGATGATGAACGCCATCCGTTTACGCACCGAATACCTGAAAGCCCCTTTGGGCATCGATATACCGCATCCGCGGCTGATGTGGAACTGCGAGGGCGGGCGAAAACAGACCGCGTATCAGATCGTTTGCACACGCGGGGACGAAACCGTTTGGGACAGCGGCAAGGTCTATACCGATTCCATGCGGGCGGCGTATCCGCATGCGCTGTGCAGCGGCGAACGCATTGCGTGGCGCGTGCGCCTTTGGAATGAGAACGATCAGCCGGGCGAGTGGGTGGAATCGTTCTTCGAGATCGGCCTTCTAAGGCCCTCCGACTGGACGGCCAAGTGGATCACCGGAAACTATGCGCCCTCGAAAAAGCGGCGCTATCCGGTCGATTGCTTCCGCAAAACGTTTACCGTCGGCAAAACCGTCAAAAAGGCGCGGCTGTACGCTTCGGCCTGCGGGCTGTATGAAGCGCGGCTCGGCGGGGAAAAGATCGGCGATTTCTGCTTCGCGCCCGGCTATACGGACTACCGCAAGCGCGTGCAATATCAGACATACGATGTGACCGGCCTTTTGCGGCAGGGCGAAAACATCCTTTTCGCGCAGCTGGCCGACGGCTGGTATCGCGGCAGCACCGGCGCATGGGGGCTGACGTATCAGTACGGCAAAGCGACGAAGCTGCTTTTGCAGCTCGAGATCGTTTATGCCGACGGCACGACCGAAACGGTCGGCACCGACGCTTCGTGGGACTGGTCGAACGACGGCCCGATCCGCTTTGCAGACAACAAGGACGGCGAGCTCGTCGAGGCGTGGCGTGTTCCATCGTTCAGCGGCAAGGCCAAGGAAACGACGCATAACGTCGTTCCTTCCGCGTCGAACAACGTCCCGGTCACCGAGCATGAGACATTCAAGCCCGTGATCACGACCGCGCCGAACGGGAAATATCTGTTGGATTTCGGGCAGAATATAGCGGGGTATGTGTCCTTTTCGGTCGAGGCGAAGCGGGGACAGCGGATGCTGTGGCGCTTTGGGGAGATGCTTGATGAGGACGGCAATCTGACGCTTCGCAACATTCAGCAATCGGATAAAAAACACACGACGCCCCTGCAGCAGATCGAATATATCTGCAAGGACGGCCGCAACGATTACAAGACGACGTTTGCGGTATTCGGCTTCCGCTATGCCGAGGTTGAAACGGACGTAGAGCTGGATCCCGAAGCGATCCGCTCGATCGCGGTGTATTCGGACATGGAGCAGACGGGGTACTTCTCCTCATCGAACGCGCTTTTGAATCGTTTCTTCGACGCAACGGTGTGGTCGGCGAAGTCGAACCATCTGGATATCCCGACCGACTGCCCGACGTGCGAGCGCCACGGCTGGACCGGCGACGCGCAGATCTTCTTTAAGACGGCGGCGTACCTGTTCGATTTTGCGCCGTTTGCCAAAAAGTATCTGCACGACGTTTACGACTGGCAGAAACAGAACGGCCGTCTCCCGCACATCACACCGGACGGCGGTGCAGACTTTTATATGTGGACGATGAACGGCTCGGTCGGCTGGTCGGATGTCGGCGTGCTGTTGCCGTACCGCTTTGCCGATATCTTCGGCGACGAAACCGTACTTTCGGCATTTTATGACGGCATGGCAAGGTATGCGCGCTTCATGGAGCGCCGCTGCGGCAAAACGGGCTTCATGGCGGAGCGCGTGACCGTCGATCCGTCGGTGAAACAATACCTTGTCAACGCGGGGCAGAGCTACGGCGAATGGGCGGAGCCTGCCGATGTGTGCGCGTTTGTGTGGACGGATTTTATCGCCCCGCACCCGGAGGTCAGCACGGCCTACACCGCCTATGTCCTCGGCCTGATGGCCGAGATTGCCAAACGTCTCGGGCATACCGAGGACGCCAAAGAGTTCCAGACCTACGCCGACGGCTGCAAAGCCGCGTATCAATCGCTTGTGTCGCAGGGCAAATACGCGCTCGATACCGACCGGCAGGCGCAGCTGGTGCGCCCGCTCGCGCTCGATCTGTTGACCAAGGAGCAGGCGGCGTTTGCCAAGGAACGGCTGATCAGGGCGTTGGAGCACTACGATTGGCGGCTCGGCACGGGCTTCCTTTCGACGCCGCTGATCATGGATGTGCTTGCGTCGTATGACCTCGACGCCGCGTACCGGCTGCTTGAAAACGAGCAGATTCCGGGCTGGCTCTCCATGCCAAAGGCGGGCGCAACGACGATCTGGGAGGCATGGGAAGGCCCGAACAGCAAGGAGGCCGGCATCGGCTCTTTGAACCATTACTCGAAGGGCGCGGTCTGCGAATGGCTGATCGAAACCATGTGCGGCATCCATGTGGACGGAGAGAACCATTTCACCGTAGCGCCGCGACCGGGCGGACACTTCACGCACGCCGAGGCGCGCTATAACAGCGTATACGGTGTTGTGGCGTGCGCATGGACGCGGGAAAACGGAACAACGACCTATACGGTCACGGTGCCCGCCAACGGCACGGCACAGGTGGTTTTGCCCTCCGGCCGTACCGAAACGGTGTCCGCCGGAACTTATCTTTACACGGAGGAGGCAAAATGATGGACGTGGAAGCCGTATTGCGGCAAATGACCCCGGAAGAAAAGGTCGCGCTTGTATCGGGCACGGACTTTATGT
>CADBRB010000310.1 GCA_902796955.1 uncultured Ruminococcus sp. | reverse complement strand
TCTATTCTTTATTGTACATTGTTTTTTGAAATTTGTCAAACTTAGTTTTTTTCAATCACATATATATTTTTACCTGCTGAAATTACATTAACTTCATCTCCAGGTTTTATATTTTTGGATTTTTTAGGGATTATTGCCCCACTTTCCTCTATTTTCTCAAAACTACACATTGTTTTTCCTTTTTCAATCCATATCTTTTTAACCTTATCTGTAGTAAATGTATACCTCTTTTTTAAAATGTGTTCGATATCAAAATAAACCCCAAATATAATAAATAAATCTAAAGCTATAGTCCAATACCATGACTTAAACACTATTAATACAGCACTTAATACTAGCAAAATAGCTATAAATGCATATGTCCCTTTCATATCTTTAATATAAGATGATAAGACTTTTTTATGAAGTTCTTTTGGAATTTCAGGTAACTTTAAAAATGGGTTCTCTTTTAAATGTTCCTCATTTTCTTCAGAAGTACATAATGTATAAATAAACTCCTCAAAATTCTCTGCTATAACATTAATCTCGTAATTATCTTCTTCACTTACATTTACTACTCGTGGTTCACCATTTTTCCCACATATGCTGTAATCTAAGAAAATCATATCATGTCCGTCCAGTAAAAGTATCACAAATTGGAATTCCTATATCAGGATATCTATCTTCACTTACCCAAAAATCATATCCGTTGCTACCGCAAATTGAATTTTCAACATTTTCTCCAATTCCATAAATTCCTATTATTTCTGTATAATCACCTTTTATCCATCTTTTTTTAGGCACACCACCATTTTGATGTTTCATAAGATAAATATATGATTTTGGTAATTTATAACCTAGCTTTTCCTCTGCTTTTTTTACCATCTCACCTGTTAGATTTTCAGAAACATAACTTGAATCATAGCTTATTGAATCTTTACTTTCCCAGAAATCCTTCAAATCTGTATTTTCAAACATAATATTACCCTCCTTATAATTAAATTAGTCACTATTCTCATTAATAATTATAACAGACATATGAATATAATTTCAATATTTTTCATTATATCATTCTCAAATCATAGATTTTCATCTCTTCTGTTGAACAATACCCAATATATCCAAAAGTTCCAGCAAACAGTTCTGGTTTCATTCCATATACTGTCATTCTTGAATGACCTTCTATTAACACAAACTTTTCCCCATTGCAAGTTAGCGCTATTATAGGATTAAATTTGTTGTTGCTTTCCAAGTATTCCAAGCCTTTAAAATATGGTTCATTTGATATATCAAACATCTCAACACTATTATAAATATTTTTAGCCGCTTCCGTTGGTTTAGAAGTATAATTTGATATCTCATTCCAATATTCCCAGTTAAGATAAAATATTTTATCAATATCACCTTTTTCAAATTCAACATAAAACCATTTTAATTCTTTTGGAAATCTTTCAAATATGTCTTGTGTTGGATATCCTCTAAATTCATTCATTATTAGTTTTCTTTGTTTGTTTTCATACTCGTTTTTTAGGTTTCCATTAATAATTATATCTTGCGAGATATTTAGTTCTGTTAATGTTTTTTGTAGTTTTTCACTAAATCTATTTGAATTTATTTCTGATTTTAAATATTCTAATAACATTTCGTCTTCGCTTGATTTTCTTAGTATTTTCATTATTTTCCCTCCTAATTTCTTATACTTGTGTCTATACCAATTCCATCTCCAATACTTTTAATAACTTCAACCTTATTCAATTCAATTATTCTTTTAAAAATATTCATATTATCTCTCCTCCTCACCAATATTATTTATTTCAGTTATACTTATTTTACATAGTTTTCTATATCCAATGCTTTCTTGAATTCGTCTTCTGTTGGCATATATAACTTATATTTTGATGCAAAAATTTGATTATTATCTTCTGGTAATGTATATTTAACAACTTGTTCACTTTTATCAGCACAAAGCACAATTCCAATTGGCGGATTATCTCCTTCATTCATCATCTCTCTTGTATAATAATTAACATACATTTGCATCTGCCCTAAATCCTGATGAGTTAAATCTCCTAGTTTTAAATCAATTATTACAAAACATTTTAATATATAATT
>CADBRB010000309.1 GCA_902796955.1 uncultured Ruminococcus sp. | reverse complement strand
GGGCAACCAAGGACAAGTCTTGAATACAATGAGCCTCCCTTGGAAATGAGGTTTCTGGTAAACGTCCAGCCTTCTACGCTTCCACCTTTTATGTTTCTAGAGCCTATGACTGCATCATTTGTCTGTATGGCTTCGTACATGACTGGAAGGTACTCAGGTTTATGAGAGAAATCTGCATCCATCTCGCACAGTACGTCATATCCATTTTCCATTCCCCACTTGAAGCCTGTAATGTATGCATCTGCAAGACCTGATTTTTTAGTTCTTTCAAGCAGGTTTAATCGTTCTGAATATTGGTTTTGAAACTCCTTTACTGCATTTGCAGTTCCGTCAGGAGATCCATCGTCTACAACAAGTATGCCTGCATTTTCTGGAATTACAGAAAATACTGCTGGAATGATTTTTGTTATGTTTTCAATTTCATTATAGGTTGGTATTATTACAAGAAGTTTCATTTTAATATGTATAATATCACCCATTAAAAAATTATTCTAGCGTTACAATTTCTCTATTCTATCTATGATTTTTAGTTCAATATCACTGACATCTATAGTTTTGTATGGGTTTTTACTTTCCAAAAATTTTATAGACTCAAGAAAACTTCTTAATAGAAGTTTAATTCTTTTCTTTCCAGTGTGTTTGTTTACTTTTTTTAATCCCTTCCATTGAGTTTCATTTAAAAAATAATCCCATAAATTTCTTAATGGATATACACATTCTTTATGCCAAGGTTTTTCTGCACCGCTAAAATGAACTATGACAGGAGACTTTTTTGCCTGTGCAATTTGGCTAAAATGCTTTTTCTGAACAAAAAGAGTATTGTCTTTTTTCCAAAAGTCTAGAAGCAGATTATACTTTGGTTCTAAGAATTTTACAGTACCTTCCAAAACTTTATTCAAAGCATCCTGATCATGTGCAACACAGGCATCTGGATTTTCAGAAATGAATTTCAGTGCTTTGTTCTGAACATTATTTTTTCTCCACCAGTCTAGATTTATAAGCATCATGCCTGCATTAAAATATTCATTTTGTATGTCTAGTGACAGTCTGTTTATTCTTCTTATATCACTTGAATATATGTCAATAACTACACCAGCGGAGTAGTCGGATATGTCTTCGTTCCAAAGTGAATTAATAGAGTCTAGGCATATCATGTCACCGTCAAGATATAGTATTTTGGATACTTCAGGCTTAAAAATAGAAGGAAATAGTATTCTGAAATAGGATGCAAGTGTTATATAATCTCCCTTTCTTATAGGGCAGTCTTTAAAAATGTTTCTGTCAATAAAATAAAATGAAATAGAGGATGTTTTGTTTGAAATGCATTCTTTCAGGCTGTTCTGTTCTGATTCATCAAGTTGTTCTGCAATTATATTGTAGTGTATGTCTGCATTTTTATTTGTTTTTTCAATTGAATGGATCAAAACTCCTGTGGGAATTATATAATTTTTATCTGTACATAAAGCTATTTCTATCATAATTACAGAATGTACAGCTATTTCAAAATATATTCAACAAGCCCGACAAGGTCTTTCTCCTGCCTTTCGGATATGTACTTGTACCTGATTTCTGCTTTATGTGCGTACTCTTCATAAATCTTTGGATTTAGTAGCTGTACGAGCCTGTTTTTTATTTCCGTGACGGAATATGGATCAAAGTAAAGTGCTGCATCTCCGCAGGTTTCTGGAATGGCGGATGATCCTGACGCTGCTACAGGAATACCGTATTGCATGGCTTCTATCGGTGGCGCACCAAATCCTTCATTTAAAGATGGATAGATAAATGCATATTGTTTTTTAGTCAGTTCTAGCAAAAGCTGTCTGTCTACATAGTCTAAGAAGATGAAATTATCGGGATTTTTAAGTTTTTTGGTGAAAATTCTACGGTCTGTTACTCCTGTTACAACAACTTTATAAGAAATGAATGTACCATCAGAGAATAATGAATCAAAAGCCTGTACTGCTCTTAACGTGTTTTTTATCCAGCGTGCCGCACTTGTCAGGAGAAAGTATTCCCTTTCCTTAAGATTTAAGTTTTCTATGGAGGACTTGTTTGAATTACTGGTTTGATTTACATACTGTTCGTTATGAGTGAAGGAGGGTGGAGGTGGTAGCGGAGTCATAAATACAGGAATGTTAAAGTTCCTTGTCTCTGGATAGAAGGAATGTATTGATGCAAGTGAATGGTTTGATATTGTAATGGTCTTGATTCTTGAATCCCTTACAATCCTTCCGTTTATTGTGTGCAT
>CADBRB010000308.1 GCA_902796955.1 uncultured Ruminococcus sp. | reverse complement strand
ATTGACCTGTTCTTAAGACCTTTTAGAACTAGATATTCCTTGAACTCACTTAATGATTTGCATTTGTTCTTATTGTATGACTTCAAAGAATCTATGTATGATATTATTGTCTGATTGCTATAGTTCTTGTTAGTCATATAGTCTTTGAAACTGTCTATATCATTGTTTGTTATCTTCATATGCATAAAAAAGACCACTAAATCCTTGGTCCTTATCCTAACCGCAAATTTAGTGGTCTACAAATAAATATACTTATACTTAATTATTTATGCAAATTTTTTCTATGGTTGTTTAGGATAGGATAACCATGTTTTATAATTTAAAATAAAATTTCTCCGAAAAGATTTCAATACCGAAGTGTTAATTTTTCACTTTCTTAGGCACTTTCTTTCATTTTCTTTTTTCTCGTTCAGACTCTATGGATAATTTTGTCCCATCAAGGTAAAACCCTGATACACAGAGAATTAACTTAAGTATTAACAATTAAAAATGTTCAAGAAAATGAAAAGAAACATTCAGTCAAGAAAAGAGAGAATTCAGAGCAGAATTGCTCAGGTCTTTGATTACCTAAAGATTCAGCCAGACGAGTTTCCAATTGTATTAGAGTTCATTGAAATCTACAAGGCTCAATTGAAGTCAAAGCAAATCAAAGAACTAGACGAGAAAATAAAAGAACTAGAGAATCTTAAAAAGCAGTTGAGCAAATGAGTACGACTTGGAATATTAAAGAATTGACAGGCTACAAGCCACAGACAACTTTCTGGAGTGACTTTGACATTGCTGACCATTTTGGCTTGCAAGCTATACAAGACACTTACAACCGTTCATTTTCAGAATGGAAGAACAATTGTATCTATGTCACTGAGCTTTGCATGGTTCTGAACTGGAAGATTTGGCAACATTGGGAGAATAAGGACTACCACAAATCATGTCTCTATGACAGACTGTGGAAACAATGCGATGAGTGGTGCTTGAACAACTTGAAGGGTGAAGAACTAGAGTACTTTATCCGTACAACCGACTAAGCCACCGAAAAATTCATTCTGATACAACTCTGATACACTCTGAGGGTTTCGAAATAGTTGGATAATAAAATACCTATCCATGATATTCGAAACCCTCAGAGTGTCACAGATTCATTTTATCACAATTAATCTACACAAAATTTCTTATTTTTTTCACTGCACATATTAAATTTTTCTATTTTAATTACTATATTATTTTATAGGTTAAACAAAAAAGTTACAAAGTTATGTTTTTCAATAAGAGTAAAGAGAAAGTATTAGTTGTGTTAGATGTAGATTCTATCAAAGAACTAGCAACAGAAAAGGTTAACTCCATAAGCATTACAAGTGAAGGAGAAACACATCCTTATAATATTGTTAATGGGGAAGTCATATTATCAAATGAACAAATGAAAGAAATTTTGAAAAATCTTTAGTTTTCATTGAATTATTCTATTAAAATTACTATATTAAAATATATGGTAAAGAAAAAATATTATTAATTAAATAAAAAAGGAGAATAAGATTATGAAAAAGAAGATTAGTTTAGAGAATTTGCGACCAGTATTGTCAAGCGTTGACATTTACAGAACTGCAGACAATATCAAATATCCAGAAATGGGGCTGTTTGGTACACTGAATATTAGTTTGGTTGACAGAGAGACAGGAATTGTTGTATTCAAAGATTTTGCAAGCGTTGAAAATTATAAGCTTGGTGGTGCTTGTATTAGTTACGACTATGAACTGTATAAGCAGAATTGTGAGGGTGATGCAATGTCCTATGATGAGTTTGCTGAATATTTTTTTAAAAAACGTGAAGCTGAGGAATTAGAAAGTATGACCCCAATAGTTGAGGATATAGATATAGAAGATGGCTATACTATACTGCAATTGGTTGAAGATGATATCTATGAAGAGTATGAAGATTGTGGTGAATATGATATATAAAAAAAATAAAGGAGAAAAGACTATGAAGAAAATTGTTAGATTTTTAATTGATTGCTCATTAGTAGCAATAATATTTATGAGTGCGCAGCGTGCAATGAATTTGCCATTTAGTTGGGCAGGTATTGGATATGCAGTATTATTCGGAATAGCATTAGGGATATTTACTCAGATAAGGATTAATGCAGCACATAAGCAGGGTATTCAACATGGAATAGAAGAACAAAAAATTAACAAACAAATATATGAAATGTGTACTAAAGGGGAGGATAAATTTTCGATTACAATTCCTAACTTTTTAGAGAAGAAATATGAGATTTATTTTAAAACTAAAAGACTATTTCTTGCAAATGATAGTAAAGAATTTGTTTGTTATGCGATTAGTGAAATTTGTACCATAGATAGATATACCTATGAAGTTACTTTCACTAAAAATAATAATTAACACCATGCTAAACCTAAAACAATTAAACGATAACTACATCTATATAGATATCAATAAGATAGATTCTATAAATTTATGTACCAATTCTT
>CADBRB010000307.1 GCA_902796955.1 uncultured Ruminococcus sp. | reverse complement strand
AGTATTATTATATAATTATTTGCTTGAATATCATAAAAGACCTTATTTATGTATTATTATTTGTTTATTATATGCGATTAGTGATGAGGTACATCAATTATTTGTTATAGGGAGAAGTTGTCAAGTAAGAGATATTATTATTGATTGTTTAGGGAGTATAATTGGAATATATTTATTTAAGAGGATTAGAAAATAATCTTCTTTTATTTATGCAAACAAAAATTTGACAAATTAAATATATATGATATAATACTTAATCGAGTTGATTACTATGGATTATAATAAATTAATGGAATTAAGGAAAAAGGTATCTGAAAGAATAGAGATATTAACAAAGAATAATGATTTTGAACTTAGTATTCGTTATCTTACACATATTCATGAAGAATTATTTAAAGGAATATATCATGGAAATGGTAGTTTAAGAAAATATAATTTAAATAAGGATGAAGATATCTTAAATGGCGAAAGTGTAGATTATCCAGATTATAATACAGTACCTAGTTTTTTAAAGTTTGCTTTTTATGATGAAAAACAAATTAATTATAAAAATTTAAGTACTGATGAAGCAGCTATAAAGATTGCTCAATTTGCCCATACTATTTGGAATATTCATCCATTTATTGAAGGTAATACAAGAACGACATGTGTTTTTATTGAAAATTATCTTAATTCTTTAGGATATAAAGTTAATAATGAGATATTTAAACAAAATGCTGAATATTTTAGAAATGCTTTAGTTAGAGCTAGTTATAAAAATGAAAAGTTAAAAATTAAGAAAGATATTATGCCGCTTGAAAGATTTTTTATTAATGTTTTAAATAATCAAGAAGTGGTAGAAGAAGATTTATATGTTTATG
The DNA here is from genome assembly GCA_902796955.1 of uncultured Ruminococcus sp. GTDB lineage: Bacteria > Bacillota > Clostridia > Oscillospirales > Acutalibacteraceae > RUG14223. The sequence continues at coordinate 1,490 of CADBRB010000307.1, read as the reverse complement.
AATTATTTAATAAAAATAAAGGAAGGAAACGTATTAAATAGAGAAATTATATTTCTTTCTTTTATTTAGTAAAAATTGTATTAAAATTTTAAGATAATATGATATAATATAGAATAGAGGTGGCTAGAAATGGAAGAAATCGATTTAAAGGAATTATTTGATTTTATAAAAAGTAAGTTAGGTTTATTATTAGCTATTACTTTTGGTATTTGTTTATTAGGGTGCATTTATGGTTTGTTTTTACAAACACCAATGTATAGTTCTTATACAACGGTAATATTAGGAAGTAATGAATCAGGTGGATCTAATGGTGGAATTACCCAAAGTGATGTTGCCTTAAATAGAAATCTTGTTGAAACATATGCGCAAATTGTCAAATCTCGCCGTGTACTTGATCAAGTTATTAAGGAATTAAAACTAGATACATCTTATGAGTCTTTATCAAGTATGATTACTGTTAGTGCTTTAAATAATACAGAAATAATTAAAATTTCAGTTAATAATCCGGATGGTAAAATGGCAAAAAATATTGCTAATGTAACTGCTAATTATTTTACTGATGAAATAGTAGATTTATATAATATGAATAATGTTAATATTTTGGATATGGCTATTGAATCTGATAAACCATATAATGTTAATGTTATTAAACAAGTTATTATTTATTTTATGATTGGTTTTATTATTGCAGCTGGATTATTATTTGTAATTTTCTATTTTGATAGAACTATAAAATCAGTTGAACAAGTAGAACAAAAGATTAAACTCCCAATTTTAGGTAGTGTTGAAGTTTTTGATAAGGGAGGTAAGAAATAATGAAAGATGAATTAGTTATTCATAGTAGACCAAAATCAAATATTAGTGAAGATATTAGAACAATTAGAACTAACTTACAATTTACATCTAATATTGATAATTCAAAAGTATTATTGGTTACTAGTTCTGTTCCAGGAGAGGGAAAAAGCTTTATTAGTAGTAACTTAGCAGCTGCTTTTGCGGGTACTGGTGAAACAACATTATTAATCGATAGTGATATGCGTTTAGGACGTATACATAAAATATTTGGTTTATCAAATAAAAAAGGGTTATCTAATTTGTTAGTAGAAAAAGATAATATTGATTATCAAGAATATATTAAGAAAACGGAAATAGAAAACTTATATGTTATTACACGTGGAACAGTACCTCCAAACCCTAGTGAATTGCTTAATTCACCTAATGCAAAGGTAATTACAGAATTTCTTAGAGATAAATTTGACCATGTAATATTTGATGGAGTACCTATTAATGGCCTTCCAGATTCATTAATCGTGGCTAATTTGGTAGATAAAGTTATTATTGTTTCATCTGCGGGATATACTAAAATTGATGAATTGAATGATACAAAGAAGGCTCTTGAAAAGGTTGATGCTAATATTGCGGGGGTAGTTGTAAATAGGGCAAGCAAAACAAAACGTGGTAAATATTCAAATTATTATGAATAGTGAGGT
>CADBRB010000306.1 GCA_902796955.1 uncultured Ruminococcus sp. | reverse complement strand
GGGACGCTGGTGCCGTTGGTGAGGGCGGAGAGCTCGCGGAACCAGGGGGCGTTGGTGATGGTTACGGTGTCGATCTTGATCTTCTGGGCAGCAGCTTTGCGAGCTTCTTCGCGCCAGTCGATCTGGTTTCCTTTGATGATGTTCTCATAGGTGTAACCAAGTTCGTGGGGTTCGGCATCTGCAATCAGGAGGATGGATCGGCTGGAGCCTTCGCGCCAAGGGGTTTCCTCGACGATCTTCTTGATGACCAGTTCGTAGAACTCATCGCCATCGCCGCCAGAGGTATCCTGGGACTCTTTGATGAAGCGGACCAGTTCGTTCTCGTTGTCGGTGGGCATGATGCACTGGTAGGCCTTGCCGAACTCCTGGGCGTTGACCATGTCGCAGTAGTCACCAAAGGCGACAATGCCCAGACGGAGATCCGGGTTGTCCTTGAACAGACGGGGAATCAGGTCGGCCACTTCTTGGCGGACGGCGCCGATGTAGGCGGCCATGGAGCCGGTGGTGTCAAATGCGATTACCATATCCAGTTTGCCTACCTCGTGAGGGGCAACTTCGTCGAATGCTTTCTTGCTGGTCTCTTCGGGTTTCTCGGTGACAACCGTGACGGTCGTCTTAACAGTGGTGGTCTCTTTGGGTTTGCGCTTGAAAATGCTCATTTTAAAATAGATTTAGTTATTGGTCGTCCCGACGGGACGTGTGTTATCAGGGAAAGTGTGCAAATATATACGTCAGTTACAGAAAAAAGTTTCAATCGCCCTTCTACGGCCCTGTATGGTCGATTTGCATAATCCGTTTTCTTTATTATGAGAGGATCTTGTTTTCTGTTTGGCCCATAGGGTACAATGGATTAATGGTTTGTGCTGCTTCGCGACGTTCTTCTGCAAGTTGATCATAAATCACCTTCAGTTTCTCGTAAGCTTGTTCCAGCATCGTGATATAGCGGGGCAGATTCTCTTTAAGGCTGTCATAATTGCGGTCCAGAGAGACCACGAAGATTCTGATGCTGGTGTCATTGCCTTCTCCTTCGACGAGAGCTTTGACAATCATCCGCTGGTCTGACATCACGTGGGCTGCATGGCGGAGCAAATCCATCTGCCAATCGTTTACTTCGACCATATAGCAACGCATCATAAAGAATACGGGGAGGCGATTAAGATCGATGTAATACTTCTCTCCATCCTTCATAAATCTGATGAAGTTTCCTTCTATGGATGGCACACATCCTACATAGCGGATGGATTCCGCGATGGCATCCTCTGTTAGAGGCTCCTCTTCTACAAAGGTGCGAGAAGCAAGTTTCTCCTGGGCTGACTCCAAGCGACCTTTCATCAGGCCGTTTTCGGCAGTCAACTTTGTGTTCCTATTGTCCTGTACTGATACCATTGTGATGAGCAGCACGCAGACGATTGATAATACGATTATGATTCCTAGCATCGGGGATTGGGTTTCTGGGGTCGTTATTTTTCGGTGGCAAAGGTATATCGCAGGTGCGAAGTCTAAATTCGCGCGAATTTAGAGTGTTTAGGACTCGGTGCGAACGTACAATTCGCAGAATTCACTAATTTTGCATCCGGAAACGAAAAACCATAGCACTATGCCTTCGAACAAAAACGCCGTCATCCGCTACATGTATCTGGACCAGATGCTGAGTGACCGCTATAATAAATACACTTGCGAGGAACTCCTCAAGAAAGTGAACGAGCGCCTGGAACTTGCCGGATATCCTACCATTGGCGGAGACCAGAGCGACTATGATCGTTATATCAAGAGTGGGAAGCGCGTGATCCAACTGGACATCCAGGCGTTGCAGGAGTCTCCCTTCAACATGGAGATTGACTGCTCGGAGAAACTGTACGGCTCCCCGGTGTACCGCTATGTCGACCAGACGCAGTCGCTCTTCAGCAAACCGCTGTCCGACGACGAGAAACGGCTACTCCAGGAAGTCCTGAATACACTGGGGCAGTTCGCCGGGTTGGATAGCTTTGAATGGTTGCATGATCTTCAGGAGAAACTCAACGACCGGAAATCTTTCGGCCGGAATGAGTTTGACAAAGAGAGCACGGACACCAGAAAGATCATATCCTTCAGTTCTAACGACTACCTGGAAGGGAAGGATTATCTGGGCACCCTGTTTGCCCTGATTGCCAACAAGAAAGTTGTTGATGTGGAATACGCCCCCTTTGGCGAGGAAGTGCGCATTATTCGGCTCTATCCGTACCTGTTGAAGCAATACAACGACCGTTGGTACCTGATTGGTACGCCGCTGGGCGATAAGAAGTTCCCATACCGGAAGGACTTCTTCGTGAATCTTCCCCTGGACCGCATAGAGGCCATCCATCCCATCGAAGGAGTGCCTTATATTGATTGCGACGAGTCCTTTGAGGAAAGGTATGAGGATATCGTGGGCATCACCTATATCGAGTCTGAGCCGCTGACCCCCATCACACTGGCCGTGAAGGATAGCTATACCGGCTATGTGGATACCAAACCTCTCCACGGATCTCAGGCGAAGTTCTCGCCTGAGGAGCAAGAACAGTTACACAAAAAGTACCGTTCCTTTTCTGGCTATACCTTCTATGGACTTGAGTTGAAGCCCAACCGGGAATTCTTCAATATGGTCTACCGCAATGGGGGCAATATCCTCCTTGTGAGCCCGAGGTCAATACGCGAGAAGATGGTGGAAGAACTGGAGGATTCTCTGAAAAAACTAAAAAGTGTAAAGGGCGAATAAAGAATTCGCGACCATTTGTTTACTTCG
>CADBRB010000305.1 GCA_902796955.1 uncultured Ruminococcus sp. | reverse complement strand
ATTTTTTTGTTTTGACAAACTTATTCTTGAGCTATGTTTTTCCCTGCATTATATTCATTTCTCTTTGTTCCTGATCCAACTAAAGTAATCATGCACCCAGCCCCACCGGTTCTCTTTAAAACCGCTCCGGCTCTCATGTCAATTGTTGTATTACTATAGATATACATACGACCGGTATACTTGCCTTTTGGAACTTTAATATAGAATTGATTCGTTTTATCTGTCAGGGCAAAATTCAATGCAGACTGAACACTCCCTATATCTCCCTTTTGTGGTTTGATATAGATTGTTTTTTTCTTCTTTCCCACAAAAGAACTTTTTTCTATTGAAGTAATGTTCTTTCCCATATTTATTTTCTTGACTTTGGCTGCATCCTTGAATGCATTTTCAGCAACCCCTGTCACTTTATATATCTCTCCCTGAATCTTTACACTCGCTGGAATTTTCATACTATGTGTTTTTGCGTACTGGTGAGGAAAAGAATCCGGTCTGACACAGACCAGTGCATTTGGACTGCTGAGAGCTGCTCCTTTTGACGAAGAAAATGCATCTCCCGCAATTTTCATTACCGCTTCAGGAATTGTAATCATCGTGAGCTGTGTACAATCCCTGAATGCACCGGAAGCTTTTCATTCTCATTCACCTCTCATTTTTCAATCATAAAACACAAGTCTGTCATAGACTTATTTTCATAACTCATAGTTCCATAGCGATATGCATCAAAATATTCCACTGGATTATAAGCAATAAAAAGCCCTTCCTTCTGTGTTTCCAAATTTTTAATACGAAAACATAATGATTTATTTTTTGATTGTTCCATACGCTTTGCAATTTCAAATTCATCAATATGAAAGTTATACCATTCATCCACCTGCCCTTTTTGTGGAAAACGTTCCTGATACAATATCAAGCCTTGACTATCCTCTAACGTAAATTCAAAGCTTTCCTTTTTTATCTTTGATTTCTTTAACATGATTTTTATCACATTAAATGTTTTGAACGGTCTAAATGTCTGTTTAACCTCATCTCCTTGCTCTTTTAATGTTATATATTCATAATTCGCAAGAGTATTTACTGTCACCGCTGTACTATCTCTGTTATATACCTTTCTTCCAACATTTATAAATTGAATCCCAAAGCATAGCACAATTACTACTACCGCAAAATAATATACTTGTTTGAACCGTTTCCTGTTATCTCCTACAGTCCTTCGTGTAGAAATATAAAACTTGAAATTATAAAAACCATAAACCATAAGTAAAAACAGAATACTCATAAAACATAAATTATACTTATAATTTGTCTCCCAGAAAGCATAAAAAGCAATGGCACCAAATAAAGTCAAAGGGAAAACAAAACCAGCATAGTCCTTCTTTTTTCTTATTAACCATGCTCCTACACCAATCAGACAAAAGAATATTGTCACAATCCGATAGGCCTGTGCATAGATACGAAAAAACACGCTTCTGTCGCCGTCAATATATCGGTGGACTTCCGGAATATTGTCCCCGTGGTTAATATAACCGGTATTTGCATCAATTCCCGCAGCCCAAACATAACCAATTTTCTTAACTGCTAATTTTGCAAAACCAAATGCTCCCATTTTTTTCATTCGTCGAAATATTTCTTTTATTTCTCCCCTGATCATCTCATTACGAGATGAAAAAGAGGAACTAAACTCTACATCTTTATCATTCACAAAACCATTATCTTTAAGTCCCATCATAATCCAGTGTGTTGGCGCAAAGGTTCTATCATATGAAAGATCCGTCAAATGTGCCTTTGTAAATGCAGACAACAGAAATACGAGAACAATACATATGGCAACCGAAATAATAGAATAATACCATTTTTTTCGCACAATTGCAAAAACAATGACAACGGCAATGAGCGAAATCCATGTTGTTGCACGAAACATACCACCGATTCCCGATAGTAGTCCCAATTGAACAACATTACGATAAGAATTCCCCTTGTTTTTTAATATCTTCACTCCTACATATATAATTCCAATAACAAATGGCATACTAAATGTATTGGTATACGGATATAAAATCCAGAGATATGTTGTCGGGCAAATCAAAAGAGAAAATAACAGTATCAATTTTGTTCTGTGCCCATGAAAGCAAAGGGTGATGATTTTTAACATAAATACACCCGCCCAATCCATCATAGCCATATTTACAATCATAGAAACGACACGAAAACCGTAACCTCTGACACCAAATATTTTCACAACCTTAAATATGTAATACATAACCACGATAAAAAAATTATTGTTTGCATACTTGTGAAAGTAATATATGGTATTATT
>CADBRB010000304.1 GCA_902796955.1 uncultured Ruminococcus sp. | reverse complement strand
CTTCTTCATTCATGGATGTATTTACTCCTTATATTTTGATTTTTGTTTTTTCTCCTTCGACAATGGTAGCATACTATAGATTTCTTGCATAGGTGACATATGTCACTATTTCAAAAAACACAAAAAATTAACTGTAGATAAAATACAGTTTTAATTATAAATAAACGACCCTCATAAAAAATCAAGCACTTTTCATTACAAAAAGTGCCTGATTAATGATATACCTATTGAGTTTCTAAATACATGTTATTACACCGTTTTTTAACCCACCACTGATTTAAAAGTTCGGTTGCGTGTTCATTCTTCTGCTCAACTGCATCCTGCCATGACATTCCATAGGTATCCTCAAACGAAGCCATAACCAGATTTAAAATTATCCATAAATATAACGCAATTGTTCCAAAATACTTTCTTTAGTTTTTCTATATATTCCAAGCTGCTTTAAATCTACATTTTCCGAATCAATCTTCTCAAAGAACACTTTCATATCATTTCTAATAACATCTGACATAAATGAAAGAGGTTCTTGATCACTACTAAGAAGTTCAGACAAACGAAAAATGTCATTCTTGTGTTTTCTTATATTCTTACCGTCTATTGGTTCACCAGCCTCTTTCCTGTCAGAAAGATCAATCCAGGCTTTTGCCTTAAAAGGAATAAGAAACGGTGCATCCAAAATGCTAACACCTGCAACCTGAATCCTTCCTTGTTTTAGCAATTCATAGTAATCATCATTAAGCAATATAGCCGAAAGGCTTGATATTTCCTCATCTATTGGTAGGGGTGTTAATACTGCATCTTCAGGTAAAATAATGGAATCAGACTTTTTGGTAAATAATTCAATCATCATTGGATAATCCTTTGTCTTAGGATTAACAAAACGATAGAATTCCGATTCACCATTACTCTTATTCTTATGCTCATACCCAGCTTCAATAATATAATCCCAAAATCTTTTACCAAAGACAATATCTACTACTTCTACAATCAGAACAAGATCAATATCTTTTGTGGCGCGAAAGTCCAAGCCCTCTTCTGTCATAAGAAGATCGCAGGCTGTACCGCCAATAATAGCATATTGATTTTCATATCCACGAAACCATTCTCTAAAACTTTCAATACCTCTTACCATCTATTTCCCTCCACACTTCGTCTAAAACATACTGTGTTGCCTCTTCAACTCGTTCATCACAATCATCTTTTAATGAAAGCACAAGAGAAAGCTTATCTACGCATCCATTAGATGATAATTTCAGAGGATTATATCTCCACAACTCTATTTCACACTGGTCATCAGCATTATAAATTATATTAGTCGACTCCTTTTCCCATACACTAATGCTGTCAGTCGCCCTGCATTCAATTGCAGGAGGATTAAGCATTGAATACTCAGCCAAAGCACTATATCCGCTCATAGGTAACAAATCATCACCCTTATCATTTGGAATATATATTGTTCTTTTTATTGGATTACACAAATAATTCTCTGCAATTTCAAATAATTCTTTAGGGGTTTTTTCAGATTTTATTATTTTCTGATATCCTTGTTTCTCTGTTTGAATTAATCCATACCCCTCAAGCTGATTGCAAGCTCTAGAAATTGAAGTCGAAGAAAAATCAAGAGCTCTTGCAATTTCACTGGCAACCTGTTTCCCACAACCATGATAAATAAAATATAGCAAAACCAGCTGTGCTGAAGGAAGAATTTCGGCAGGTATCTTTTTTTCTCCATTACATCTTTCCTGAAGATATATAGCCATAAAAGGAAGATATATCTGTTTCCCGTCAACCACAAATGAAATGTGATCTCTTAATAGATATTCTTTCTGTCTATATGTAATTTTATTAAGTATCAAAACAACAGGAACATTTTCTGCCTGTCCAATTCTTTCTATATGTTTCCTTACCGCATTTATTGTATCTAATTCAGCCAAAGGATAAACAAATATAGCATTTACGCCATCAAGTTTTACTCTTTTTAAACTATAGCGATTAAGAATATAATTAGGCATAGAAACAATTACATCATCTAGATATGATACTTTTATTCCAAGTATATGATTTAGATATTCCATGACACGCCACCTCTTAACTCTTTTTTGTATTTTAACTCATTTTAAGTTAAAACACAAGAACGATTTGAAATCCGCTTCATATGTATCCACTATCAAATCATCTATATTATTCACAAAATAATTTCTCCTTATGTCTTCTCATACTGTAAT
>CADBRB010000303.1 GCA_902796955.1 uncultured Ruminococcus sp. | reverse complement strand
CTGGGGGGGATTCCATCCTCCTATAACCATGGATATCAGTTCATTATAAAAGTCTTAAATTTTTGTCTTGACAACTGAACCATTATATTCTGTTAGAAAGGCGAGAAAATGGAGTATAGATATTCGACAAAGTGTCCTGCTCATGGGCAAACAATAGAAACTAGAAGAACTCAATCACTTAAACACAATGGTGTTGAATATGCGGAACCGATTTTTTATTGCGCTAGATGTAAACAGTATTATTATTTGCGGAGGGTGTAAAACCTAAAAGAAGAGTTTGACTTATTGCACCTAGTGATTTATCAATAACTATTACATCTGGAGATGTAACAAAAACTCCAGTAAAGAAAAAAGGGGCGAAATTAGATCCTGCAATAAGCAAAGACAAGAAAGATAAAAATGCAAAGAAAACAACAAAGAATAAGGCGATTATTGAAAAGAAAAATGCAACAAAGAAAAGGATACAAGAAAGTTTAACAGAGGATACAGAAGAAGAGTTGTTTAAGGATTTCATTCATGAAGAGTAGAGGAGGAATATACGATGGGATTAAATGATTTTAGTATTACAAAGGAAAGAGCATTACCTATTTTTATTTTGGCAGATACAAGTGGAAGTATGGAGGGGGAGAAAATTCAGGCTCTGAATAAAGCAATCCAGGAAATGATTGTTTCATTAAGAAATGTAAATGATATTAGAGGAGTGTTTAAGGTTAGTATTATTACATTTGGAGGAGAAAAGGTAACGGTGCAGCAGTATCCAACAGATGTTAATGACATTGATTTTGAAGAATTGGAGGCAGCTGGACTGACTCCTATGGGAGAAGCAATTTCTGTTGTTACAGAGTTAATTGAAGATAGAGAAATTATTAAGTCTAAGGATTACTTACCAACAGTTGTATTAATAAGTGATGGATATCCAACAGACTATCCAGATGGAGCTGGAGCTTCTGTCAGTGATTATCTTGAATGGGAACCAATCAAAACTATGCAGGAAGGGGAGAGAAGCAAGAAATGTATGCGTGTTGCTTTAAGTGTGGATTCTGCAACTGATTTGAATATGCTTAGTGCATTTTTAAATAATGGAAGTAAGCCAATGGCTGCAAATGATGCGGCTGATATCGCTAAAGCATTTCAATGGATCACAATGTCTTCTATTAGTCGAATGACGAGTACCAATCCGAATGATATACAGAGTTTCCTTAAATGGGAAGATGAAGATGAGGATGAAGTGATTATATGATTGATATGGAGAATGAGAGAGAGGTTATTCAATTTTCATATAGCGAAATAGGAAAACGGCATCAAGAACTGAAGCTGGAAAATCAAGACTCAGTTTTTGTTGGAAAAGTCCGTAATGATACATATTGTTTAGCTGTTGCAGATGGAGTCAGCTCTTGTAAATGGGCAAAAAAAGGTTCCGAGGCTGCTATTGATGCAGTAAAGCGATTGGCATTAAAACTTTCAAAGTCCGAACTGAGAACAGATGATAGTGATGAAATAAGACGATTTGTTGTTCGCGATTGGAAAAATCATTTTGATGGTTCATGGAATGATTACGGAACAACATTAAATTTCGTTGTTTGGTGTAATGGTGATGTTGTAATAGGACAGATTGGTGATGGATTAATAGTTTCGAGTCTTGGAGATGAACAGATTTTGGTGACAGATATGGATGAGTTCTATACAGTCGAGACATATGCGTTAGCAGAGGTCGTTTTAAAAAGTTCATTCAAGGTGAGAACGGAGAAAAATGTTAAGAATCTTATTGCAATTGCAATGACAGATGGAATTGGCAAAGAACTTGATTTGGAAGCTATTGATGCATTTCAAAGATATCTAGTTACATTAGTAAAAGAAAAAGATGGAAAAGAAAGAGATATAGAGATTGAATTGTGGATGAATCATTTGAGAGAAAAAAATGATGATGACAAAACAATCGGATTATTAGTATTGGAGGGAGAAGCGTGAAAGACCTAGAAGGTATGATTATTACATCGACATCTGGTCAGAATTATCTTTTAACCGAGAAGGTGGATAAGCAAGGCGCCCAAGGCGTTGTGTATGAAGAATCAACAGGAAAGTTTATTATTAAGCTTTATAAAAGAGGAAACGAATTTCAGAATAGAAATAGATTAAATAAGTTGGAGTGGCTTGCAAAACAGAGTTATCCAGATCAGTTTATAAAACCATTGGATATTTTTGTTAAACCATATATCGGTTATGCAATGGAAAAGGTTGTGGATCATGTTTCTCTAAATAAGTTGTTGGTCCCTTCAAGAGAGATGAGCTTGTCAGAGTGGTATAATGAAGAAACAGGTGGATTAAGAAGAAGAATATTCCTTGGATATAAGATTGCAATGCAGTTTGCTCTTCTTCATGAGTCAAACAGAGCTTATTGTGATATTTCTGGAAATAATATACTTGTTAATAAGGATCCTAAAGTTGCATCTATCTGTATGATTGATATCGACAATATTTATATTCCAGGAGGAGATTCTGGGAATATTCTTGGAACTTCAAGATACATGGCTCCTGAAATTATGAATAAGCAGATGCAACCGGATATTTTTACAGATGACTATTCTTTAGCGGTAATTCTTTTCGAATTGCTAAGATGTGGACATCCTTATGTTGGAGATATGGTCGAGGACGGAACCCCAGAACAACAAGAACAGGCATATAGAGGATTATATCCTTATGTTGATGAAGAAGATTCTCCTAATATGTCGACACAGATGTTACCAGCAGAAGTAGTATTTACAACAAAATTAGCAAATCTGTTTCATAAGACATTTGTTAAAGGAAAAGAGAAGCGTGTTGCTAGAGCTACAGCAAGAGAATTTGCACTTGCTTGTTTAGAGGCATCAAATAAAGTGATGAAATGTCCAGAATGTGGACACTGGCATTTTGCAAGTCCTGACAAAAACAGGAAATATTTCTGTCCATGGTGTGATGAGGAAAACCCAAGACCTTTTTTCTTGCAGTTTAAGGACCGATATTATGTACTTGATGCAAAGACTAGAAAGAGAGTTGTCATGGAAGAACAGCCGGTCGAGTCATTTGTATTAAGAGAAGAAAAAAATGCGATTACTAATAATTACATTTCAAATCTGTATGTAAAACGTGATAAGTTTTCAAGACCAGTAGACCAATATTTTGCTATTAATAAAGCAAAGGATGGAAAGTTCTACTTGGTAAACAGCAAAAATAGCGTTTTGTATTTGCTTAAAAATGGACAAAAGACTAGAGTCCCTATTACAAAGGATTTAGGGGCAGTTGAAATAGGATACAAAGACCGAATTTTCTTCAGTGATATAGATATTGATATTATGGCTGATCCAAATTCTGAGATAGATGATAAATATAAAGGTTTGGTATTTAGATATGCCATTTTCTTATAGGAGGAGACAATGCAAGCAGAAGATATTATATGGGGTGGAAATAATAAATGCGAAATCAAGATCCTTAGAGATATAGGTGTTGTAGCAGGTGATGTAATTGACCTTGTATATAATTATATGAGTGATACATACGAAGCAAAAAAAGACTCAGAAACTTCTTCAATTGTAGTGAATCAATCTAATAGAAGAACTTTGGATAACATTTACTTAAGTGGAAATTCTCCAGCGACAATTGTTAGGGTAATTGATGCAGATGACCAGAATTTGATTGTTGAAGTAAAGGTCTTTCAGGATACGATTAACTTTAATGCTATGCAGGGAATCGAAATTGAGGTCGGAGAAGAAGTAATTGGAAAGATGCGAGTAAAGGATCGTCAGGATCCAATTGAATACCTTAATAATGCTTTTAAGTATAATGATATGCTTTTTGTAAAAGGGTATGGACGTAAGGGTGCAAACTTTACAATTGTTTCCAAAGACAGAGTTTTGCATGTATCTCAGGTTGATAATGTGTATGTGGCAACAAATCTTGTTAGATATGATAGAAGTCGAGCAGATTTTGATAATCTATTTATCATGCGAGGTCATGTAACTTTTGTGAATGCAACAAAGGGCGCATCTATTTCAAGAGAAGTGACTGAACGAATGACGAAGATTGTCAGCGGAGGAGCATATTTCGATATTTGGGATGCATATAACGATTTAGAGCGTCTATTCGTATTGAAACAAGCTACTGAAAATGGTGTGATGGAATATACCAGCTATGAGTGCGTGCTGACAGATTGTTTTGAGTATAGATTTCATCTTAAGAGTTCATTCGAGGAACCATTTCCAGATGATGCACAGATAGATTGTACAGATAATGAAGAAATCAAGAACCTAGATCGATTTGATAATTCTGATCAGATTCGAGACATTAAACCTATTCATGTAGGAACATTTGTTGAAATCGATGATGATATATGCGTTATTTATGATAGAACGGGAAGTGAAAAAAAGAAATTGCCAAATCAAGGATTCCTTTACTATTCAATCGCAGGCGATTCCGTTCGTTTGATGAGACGCGAAAATGCAAGAAATACAATTCTTGCAAGAGAGTGCCCAATTAGCAATTTAGCGATGATTATTGATAAGGGGGTAAGTGTAGATAAGACAAGCATCCATGAGCAGCCTATAACCAATATGTTATTACGAAAGTTCCCTGACAAGGTGTTTAATGATGCTCAAAGAGAAGCCATTGAAGTGGCGTTGAATACTCCTGATATTGCGTTAATTTTGGGACCTCCTGGAACAGGAAAAACAACTGTAATAAAGGCTATAATTGCTAGATTTGAGGAATATTTTAAGAAGCATAATGATAATCAGATTCCTAGAATTCTCGTTTCAAGTTTTCAGCATGAGGCCGTTGAAAATGTCATTGTTGGTGTAGAGGGAAACGGAATACCTTCTGACCGAAAAGGTGGAAAGAGAGATGAAGCTGATAAACAGACACTGAATATCAGGGAGTGGAGAAATACTGTTACAGCAAAACTGTCAGAGAAGATTGAAGAATTAACAGAAGGTATCGATTATTCAAAAGAATCCTTAAGAGACCGAGTTTATGCTTGGGAGAATAAAGGTAAAGATGCAGCTGCAGGTATACAGCTCCTAAAGGATGAACTTGAAGACAACAGATTGAAGCTCTCACCGGAATTGATTGCAGACATAATGGAACTGTTAAGCAGAACATCATATAAAGCTCCATCTCAGCAAGCAACTCAAGAATGGGTAGAGGAAGAAAATGATGAGATTATTTCTATATTAAATGCACAGATTCTCTCTATAAAGGGATATGTTGAAGATGGCGGAAAGAAACAGATTATTCGATTGAAAGTTGCAATATTTAATGGGAGTATTGATTACCCTGAAGGGACTGATTTTATTGATGATGTTATTAATACAAAAGGAAAAGATGAAGTTGCATTCAAAAAATATGTAGAGGTAGTTGAAGAACTAAAAGGTAAGTATAAAAAACAGGAAGTAGTAGCCACATCTATTGATAATCTTACATCCATTGAGCAGTGCTTAAAGAGAATGGATGAAGAACTAAATAGAGAAAGATTGCTACGATTGGAAAATAGAGATGAAGCGACAGCTTATATCATGCAGAAATATCTTGAAATGCTTCAAGATGAGCATGAAATCCAGACAATCGTAGATCGTTACTCAAATATCACTGCAGCAACATGTCAGCAGGCAATGGAAGTTGGAAGATTTGCTTCTTCACATATATATAATTTAGTAATTGTTGATGAGGCAGCACGTGCTAATCCATTAGATTTGTTAATTCCAATGTCTATGGCAGAGAAAGTAATTCTGGTTGGAGATTTTTTACAGCTTCCTCATATGTTGGATCCTGATGTGACTAAGCAGTTTGAAAATGATGAGAAGCTTGAGAGTTTAGATGTCTTAAAGAAGAGTTTGTTCCAGAGAATGTATGAAGCATTTTCTGATCCATCGTACAAATTAAGAAGAACAGCTCAGCTTACAAAACAGTTCAGAATGAATTCGGTAATTGGTGAATTTGTAAATAGAGAAATATATAGCAAAGAAGGTTTTGTCTTGGATTCATCAGATGTCGATGATAGTATCAAACAAGCAAACCTTGGCTTATTTGAAGATAAACCATTAGTTTGGATAGATGCTGACAAGAATCGTTTTGGATTGGAAGAGGGAAAGAGAAGTAAGATAAGACCATTAGAAGCAGATTTAATAATTGAGCAGATTAAGAATGTGTTAAAAATCGATCCATCAAAATCAATTGGTGTTATTTCCTTCTATAAAAAGCAAACAGAGTACTTGGAAAAGAAAATCAAAGAAAGATTAACTGATACGCAACAGTTACAGGTTGAAGTAGGAACTGTAGATGCATTCCAAGGAAAAGAGTTTGATGTGGTGTTTTTGTCATGCGTAAGAGCAAACACAATTGATATCGAGAACCAGAGACAGCGTATAGGACATTTGCAAGATAAGAGCAGATTATGTGTTTCATTAACAAGAGCAAAACAGTTACTTGTAGTAGTGGGAGACAGAGATACTGTTGAATGTGTACCTATATTAGGAAGTTTAATTCAGGAATGTGAGAAAGGAGAAGGACATTATGAGCAAGCTGAATGATACTAAAATCCTTTCTTTTCGTAGATTTGAAAGAGCTGATGCTGATACAGAAATCACTTATGATATTGCATGGCCAGTTGAAGTTATAGAGTGTTATGCAAACAAGGCAACTGATGGAGAACTAGATGCATTAGCTGAAACCGTTTTAGAATTATTAACTGTACCTGAAATGTCATATCGTAAGATAGCAAGTCTTTTAATGGTAAGTGAAGAAGTTGTTAAAATGATTCTTTCGAGTTTAGAGGCAAAGAAATATTATTTTGAAAAGAAAGTAACTGACATGGGAAAAGCATATTTGCAGGATAAAGAAGTAGGTGAGTTTACTACAGAAAAAGTTTTTGGAAATATGTTCATTAGTTTGATGGATGGAGAAGTTCTTCCTTATTTCTATCCAGGTAAATTACCATGGGCTGTCAGAGGAGAAGAGATATATACATTGTCCTATGATAATGAGATTGATGGCATAGAAGGTAAAGGAAAGAAGGATCTTGATTTGATTGATAAAGTCAATCGAGCTTATCATAGATTTGGTAAGATTAATAAGATGTCACAAGATCAAAGAAGAGATTCTTCAAAGCGTGAGATAGAGTTTTATGAAGAAAGTTTAGTAGAAAGAGACTTTAGTGAACCGGAGACTCTGGCTCAAGCAGAAGAAATAAGGGATTTGGACAAAGCAAGAATAAAAATATTAGACACAGAAAGAAGAAGAGTATATATCAAAACTCGATTTACTGTTAAAAAGGCAGAACCGGAAAAGTTCATTGTTGAATCTCCTTTCCCAGTTAACTTTACTTCTTGGTATTCAGAGAGCTTTAGAAGAATGAGAGAAAATAATGAGCTCATATATGATCCTGAATTTGAAGAATTTGGATTAGATTATTTCTGTGAGAATATAACAACTAAGTTTTATGCCGATTATCCGGAAATGCAAAGTAGTAATTTTGAGCAATATATTAAGGTGAATTTCCCTAATATGAGAAATTCATCGGCAGCAGAGGCTTTGCTCGAAAAGTATAGAGAGGTATTCAACTTAAATATTTTGTGCGAAGAAAAGCATCAGGTTAAAAGACATACCGTTATTACTGAAAGTGCAAAGGCAATTGAATTAATCTTAAACAACTATGTGGCAAATACAGATAAAGCCAATATAGTAAGGCAGTATGAAACGGCTATTCGTAGACAAGAAGATATTGAATCAATGCTTGATAACTTTGGAATTGAAGAATGCGCAGCTAAGTTTAAAGAGATAAATGCTATTGGATACAAAACAGGTGTAATTGCACAGAAAATATCCATATTTAATTCTTTTAGGAAGTATGCTGGTAAAACTGTGCTTGAGAAATATTACTATCTTATCGCAGAGGCATATTTTAATGAGCAATCAAAATTTAGAAAGTTACTATTAACAGAGGGCATAGATATTATAAAAATGTTGGATTTCATTAATGAAAAAAGAAACAAATATGGTGCGCATAATGATGGAACAAAACCATTAGAGATTCCACAAGAAGATTATAGAGTATATCAAGATTACTTTAAGAAGGTAACAGTTATGCTTGTAAATTACATGGATTAGGAGGGGTTACCCAATGGCTAGTAAAAAGAACCGAGGAAAAAACAATGGAAGAAATGCAAGTCCTTCTACTGCTGCGAAAACATCTACTGTATCAATAAGCGATGAGGATGCAGCTCTTCTGGAAAAAGCAAAAAAAGCATCAAAAGATGGTGAATTGGATCTTGCTGAATACAGAAAACTTTTGGAAGCAGAGTTAGAGACAGAAATAGAGAATAAGCGTAAAGAACAAGAAGAACAATTAGAAAAATCAAAAGAATCCTTCGAGCAGGAGTATGCTAAATCGCTGGATGAAAAGTATAAAACTCTAAAGAAGGATGTTTCTGATTTAGAGAAAACAAAGGGAGAGTTGGAGAAAAGCGTTAGCGGACTTGAAGGAGAGCTTTCCAAGATTTCAGATAAAATATCTGATGCTGATAAAAAGGCTGAAGGAATCATTGAAAAAGCTGAAAAAGAGGCGGAAAGAATTATTGAACAGGCGAAAGAAGATGCTCAGACGACAAATCAGGAAGTATTGAAAGAAATCGATCAGAAAAAATCTGATATTGAAGATCAGCTAGATGACATTGAGACAAAGCAGTTTGAGTTAGAAGCACGTGAGGCACAGCTTGCATCTAAGGAAAAACGAGTAGCTAAACAGGCAGAGGTATATGATGCAGCAAATCCTGATATGGTAGAATCATTACAAAGACAGTTGGGCGTTACTCGTGAACAATTGGATGCGGTGCGTGATGAGTATGAACGTGTGCAGCTTGAACTGAATAAAATCAAATTAAAGCAAATTAAGATGGAAGGGGTTTCTCCGGAAGAACTCCAGGAAGAGAATGAGAGACTTCTAGAGAAAATCGAAGAATTAGAGAATAAGTGTAACAAATATTCTGATTATGAACTTCTCGAAATGAAACGTGCACTAGATGCTGAAAAAGATTATTTAGTTCGAATCCAGAATCAGGACCGAGAAATCGCTGAAAGCAAAGCTGAACTTGGAAGATTACAGAATGGACAGTTAGAGTATGAGCAGCTTCGTTCACAATTAGATTTATTAAGAACTTTAAACGATCATCTCAGAGCAGAACTTGATAATACAAAGAAGATGCTAGAGAGCAGTGTTGGCGAAATTTGTCCGGCGTTAACAGCAATTGATATTCAGCAAACAGAAATTTCTGGAGAAGAATATAATCGTGTACAAGAGAGATTAGATGTAAAGGTGGACATGCGATCAATCAATTTACCAAAGTTAATTACTCATGTAAAAACCTACGCAGCTAGTAGAGCAAAACCATTATTCTATTCAGACAGAGATTTAAGAGCGTATTTGGCAGGTATGGCATCTTCGCACCTTGCTATCTTACAAGGTATGTCAGGAACAGGAAAAACTAGCTTGCCTAAAATTTTTGCAGAAGCAATTTTAGGAGAAATCAATGTCGTAGCGGTAGAATCTTCTTGGAGAGATAGAAATGAATTGTTAGGATATTATAACGATTTCAGCAAGAAATTTACGGCAAAAGAATTTACATGTGATTTGTACAGAGCTGGTAGTGATCGATATAAAGATACTATTTATATTATTGTCCTCGATGAGATGAACCTGTCTCGTGTGGAGTACTACTTTGCGGACTTCTTATCCGTTTTGGAAGATAAGACAACAAATTGGAAGATAAAGCTGGTTGATACAGACTTAAGACAGTTACCAACAGAAATTACACAGGAAGTTAAAGATGCGCTTGAAAAAGAAAAGGGCAGAGAAGCAAGCGAGTTAAGGGAGATAATTGAAAAGTTATACCCAGATATGTCCTTAAGTGAGGATGAGGAGACAAAAGTTTCTTCAAACGATAAGCTGCGTCTGATTTCGTATTTGTCTGGAAAGAAATTTAAGAATGCTGCAAATACCAGATATTTAGTAGGTGGACCACAGAATTTATTAGATGGTAATGCAGTTAGAATACCATCTAATGTATGGTTTGTTGGTACAGCTAACAGAGATGAGTCAACTTTTGAAATTACAGATAAGGTATATGATAGAGCACAGGTATTGGAGTTCAATAAGCGTGCAAAAGGAACAAAGCTTGATGAAGTAGAAAAAATATATCTCCCGTATGGAGTATTGGAGAAATTGTTTAAAAAGGCAGCAGCAGATTTCGAGTTTGATGCTGAGTCAAATGCTTTACTGGCAGAAATAGAGCAGATATTACAGGCTAATTTCAAGATTTCATATGGTAACCGAATTTTAGATCAGATTAATACTTTTGTTCCAGTATATGTTGCAGCAGGACAAGGGTTAGATCTTTCTGATGAACAGCTTATTATCGAAGCACTTGATTACCAGCTTACATATAAAGTTTTAAGAAAACTAGAGTATGTCGAAATGAATCGAGATGCAAACAAGGATGCAGGAGATAAGTTACGTAAGAAGTTTGAACAAAATGGAATGAAACTTGCAAAAGAGTTTATGGATTGGAAACTCCGTGGGGAGGAATAATATGATTGTAACATATGTAAATGATAGGAATCAAAAACAGAAAATTTCTGATGATGCTACTGCATATGTTCTTCCTTTCTCTGGAACCATACTGATATCAGGGATTGCATCATCATTCGCTTATGTGAATGGTGACGCAGTTAAGGTTGAGAACGGGAAGGTAAGTGTCGAAATTCAGGAAAAGTCATTAGAGATAGAGGCAGATGAAACAAAATACAATATTTGTGTGTTGTGTTCTGCATGGTCGCCAACATTACTTTTAGACTATAATTCTTTTGGCAGAACTGTGGAGAATAATTCTATTGATGATGGCATGGACCAGGAAATATTGTTTTCTGCAATTGAAGATGAAGATTCAGAAGAACTGCATATTTCGTTATGTACATTTAGCCGATCTTACGAGAATATTACTAGTCGTGAGTTTGATATTGATAAAGCTTTAGACTATACGCAAAGGATACCGCATATATTCTATAAGCCAAAACAGCATTTAAAACAGGTGAATGAAATAAGACCGGCAGCAGTTGCTTCTAGAACTGGACAGGAATCAATTAGATATCTTGCTTCGCATAGTGAACATTGGAAAGGTATCAAAGCTAATGGATTAATTCCGGAAAGATTATTAGCAAGGGTTCTAGAAGAAGATTTGGCAATTTATGAGAATAAGGCTGCCAAGACATTAGTGGATGAATTCATGAGAACTGTAACACGATTGCGGCTTGAAACAATGGATTGTCAGTTGCAGATAAATATGGAGGACTCGCATTCTGTAAGCTCTGAACAGAAGAGTTATTTCAAGGCGAAGGATGCTTTGTTAAAAGGTTTAGATGATGAGGAACTTTATATTCAACAGGAAATCTTAGCAGAGCAAACCGAGAAATTGAGCGAGATTTTAGATTTGCTTAGTGAATGCAAATCAACGCAGTTATATAGAGCTTTGAGGCGAAGTGCACCGATACGAGGAAAGCTAAAGCAAACCAACATATTTATGAAGGATAAATATTATAAGTATGTATATAAGCTTTGGAATCTATTGGATGGAGCAAACAAAGTTAGTATTGAGGAAATAGCGAAACCAATTGAAGATGAATATGATACTTTCTGCAGAGTTCTTTTACTCTTTGCTTTGAGATATTACAATTTCCAAGCAGAAGACGAGAAGCAGGATGTTCTGTACAAAGGAAAGTTGGCGGATTCAGTTTATAGATTTGGAAATTGGAAGGCAAAAGTCCATGAAGAAGACGCAGGGTTTGTTCTTGAAATGTCTAAGTATAACGAAATTCAAGTTGATTTGCGGCAATTTGAAATTGCAGATAGTGCTTTAAATAATGTTCTTTCCGGAGTCTATTTTAAGAATGGCATCTTGACAGTTGATCATGCATTAGATGATAAAGAACAAGAAACATTAGTATCTGCGGCAAGAGTATGTTGGCCTAAAAATAGGCAGAAGACAAATGCTAGTGAAATGAAGCAAAGAATGTATGCTGAGTGTTTCAATTTTTCGACGACAACTCATAAGATTTTATTTGTTCCTTGGAAGTATTGTTTGCCAGGTAATGTAGAGAAGATAAAGGAAACTTTGAAAATTGTTCAGAGCGAAATTCAGTTAGAATGTTATGATGAGTGCTTTGTTCTGACCATATCACGACCAAATGAAGTTACTGGTGTCGATGACGCAAGTGTATTACAGAAATTACTGAATTATGGAGATGCAAACGAAGATAAAGGATTGGAGAAAAGCAAAATAGGTGTTATTCCTATTAGTCTTAGTGATATAAATTCTTATAGACGATACACAAAAATTTTTTTGCGACATATGGTAGCTCTTGATGATACGAGAGATATTTGTCCAATTTGTGGTCAAAAATTATATCAAAATGGAAACGCATATGAATGCAGAAATACATATTGTCAGTTTGAATTGATTGAAACTAAGTGCCCAAAATGTAAGGGAAAATATACATTTTCCAGATATCCATTATCAAAGCTTGCCGTAACAAAGCGTGTTGATTCAATTGGATTCAACATGTTGTATGAGGAAAATAGGCTGGCTTTTAAAAACATCACAGAAGCTGTTATTGATAAGAAATCTGAAAAACTTATTCCGATATGCCCATATTGTGGTCATAATACTCAAAACGAATAAAAGTTTTCAACTAAAACTATGCGGGGTTGCTTCAACTTCGCAGGTTTTTTAATTAAACAAGTCATTATAAGTGTAAGGCGCAAATGTTCAAATACATTTAGAACATCTGCATTGTATTGTCAAGCAAATTGAAGGAAAGAGAACAACAGCAATGTTTACAAGAAAGCGGTTGTATATAATCATTATGAAATCTTTAATATCTACAATCTAAGGAAGAGTGCAATACTCTTCTTTTTTTGTCCTAAAACTTGAACAACTGGTACGGCTTCCTTGTTCTGCCGGTTCCTTAATTTAATAGCAACTTCCCATTATACTGTAGGTGTTGAATGAAAAGAACGGTACCGGATGATTTCGACCATAGGATTTATTTATAAAGAAATATTTTCGACAGAAAGGAATGAGGAAGTTGTGAGTGAAAAATGGCAAGAGGACAACAGAAAAGATATGGCAGTAGAAAATAGCAGTTCGGAGGAAGCCCTGAAAGCACCGTATTACAATCGTATGGATGTTGTGGTAGTGGATTTTGGAGACATTAAAGGAGATTGCCTTCTGCGAAAACGTAGACCGGCGATTGTATTGAGCCGAACAGAATACAATGATCATTCTCCAATCATGCAGGTTGCTCCAATGACAAAGAGCAGAAAAGGATTGAATAAGAAATACCATGTACTTATCAGTAAACGGTATTGTAACAATCTTCGTGGTTCCGGAATGTGTATGTTGGAACAAACCAGACCGATAGATCGTAGGCAGGTAGCATATAAAATTGGCAGCATAAACAGTAAGAAGCTAATCCATGAGATAGATCAGGCAATATCCTATGTTACCGGTTTGGAGGATGTGAATGGATTGGAATGAAGCATGGTTGATGTGTTGTAGCTGTTCGTCAGTAACCAGGGAGATAGAACTGTTAGGCTTTTACTATGTAATCCACGACAGCGGTACAGCAGTATATGACAGTTACGACAATTTAGTCGGAAATTTTGAAACAGAAACAGAAGCCATTAACATGATAAGAGCATGTTATGGAGAGTAGTGATGGAGGTAGAGAAAATGTTTAGAGATAAAAGAATAGATTATGATGGGTTGCAGGTTGGACAAGTAATTAAAGATTTACGAAAGGAAAGAGGGATGTCCGTGGAAGATCTAAGCGAAGAAGTGGGGAAGTCAGAATCCCATTTGAAGCAGGTGGAGGGTGGCAGCAGACGAATGTCGCTGGAATTGCTGTTTTCTTTGGTAGATGTTTTAGATGTGGATGCAAATTGTATCTTGTGTATTCCGGCCAATAAGGAAAAAGAGACTTCTATTGATGAACAGTTAGCAGCAATGCCAAGTGAACAGAGAGCATATTTGACAGGTGTGTTTGAAAACATGATACAGAGTTATCCAGTAGTAGCTTAAAAGAGAAAGGATGAAATGGAAGATGAAAATAGTTCGTGGAAATATCATTTATGTTGATTTGGGGCAACATTCAAAAAAGAATTCAAGACAGTCTGGAGTAAGACCT
>CADBRB010000302.1 GCA_902796955.1 uncultured Ruminococcus sp. | reverse complement strand
AGAGCCCGTTATAGCAAGAAATACTTTTGGTCTCAGCACAGATGTTGTAAATAAAGGTCTTACCTTTAACGGCTATACTCTTGACGGAAAAGCTATTACAGAGGTTGGTGGAAGTGAAGACAAGATTAATCTCGGAGATATCACAGCCAACTTCACAGCGAAGACAGTAACTATTATTTTTGACGCAGGGGAAAATGGTACAGTAGAAACTGAATCCATGCCATTAACATTCCTTTCAGAAATCCCAGAACTTCCTGTAGCAGTACGTAAGGGATACAACTTTGTTAAGTGGGAGAATACAGGAAGAGAGATAAAGACGGGTGATGTTTCTAGATTTGTAGAAGACCAGACAGTAACAGCTAAGTATTCTCCAAAGAAGGTTTACCTTATATATGATACAGATGGTGGTACAGTAACAGGTAAGAGAGTAATGGTTACTTATGATAAAGAGATTACCGAACTCTCAACCCCATCAAAATCGGGTTACAACTTCCTCGGATGGTTCGTTGGTAACAGAGAGGTTAAGAATGGAGATATCTCTGACTTTGATGTAGATACTACTATAACAGCTAAGTGGGAAGAAGTTATCCCAGATGCTACACCTACTCCAGTTCCATCAGAAGAGCCAAAAGCAGAAGAGCCATCATCTCAGCCTACAGCCACACCTACTCCTGAGGTTAAAGGTGATGTAACGGCTACTGATCTGAATAAATATATAATGGCAGATGAGAGTCTTACAGAAGGTCAGAAGACAGCTCTTAAAGAAATAGTAAAGGATATTACTAAGAGTGATGGAACCGTCTCCATAGAGGAGTTTAAGGAGAAGGTTAAAAACTCAGATGCACTCAGCAATACTGTTAAGTCAGAGATAGATAATGTTATAACCAACACAGTTAAGCAGACGCCTCTTACAGAGAAACAGGAGGAAGAGCTTTACAAGACACCTGAAGCACAGAAGGCTAAAGCTCTCAAGGTAACAAAGCTTAAGGTCAAGGCTAAGAAGAAGGCTCTGAAGCTTTCATGGAAGAAGCAGACAGGCATTACATATCAGATACAGGTGTCTACAAAGAAGAGCTTTAAGAAGAGCAAGACCAAGACTTATACTTCATCCAAGAACTCTTACACTATAAAGAAGCTTAAAAAGAAGAAGACATATTATGTGAGGGTTAGGACGGTTAAGGTAGTAGATGGTATCGAGGTATACGGCAAGTGGTCTGCTGTCAAGAGAAAGAAGACTAAGTAATCTTTAATAAGACAAGGGATGTGCCCGGGGCTGAGGCCTCGGGCTTGTCTCTAATATTCCGGGCTATAACCGGAGTATGAGGAGAGAGTCGCTTATTTCTGGTTCCCTTTAGAAGGGAGTGATGCCTATGACAACTATAGAAGTATTAACACTTTTACTTGTTGTTTTCGCAGCATTGTCATACATAGACAGCCATAAAAAGAAATAACGCTCTTCAACCCAAAATGATAAGCGTTATTTCTTTTAACGTATTTTATTAAAAGGGAACATCGGGTTTATTCCGACTCCTCATGCTCTGATTATAGCTCAGAATTTTAAAAATATCAATATCTGTTTTTAAGGGGCATCATACCCCATGCCTCCTTCTGGAGCTTACTGAACCCTCTCCATAGTTGGGATACCAACCATAGAGAACTTTTTACCCGAATAACTGCAGCAGATTGTAGTTTTTTCCTGTATTCGTTTAATTATATATATCTTTTTGGAAAGGAGATTTTTAAATATGAGAAAAAGAAACTTTATAATCCTTGCCCTAGCCTTAGCCCTCTCTGTTTCACCTCTCAGCGTTGTCCCAAGGATCGAATCACATGCCGAGGAACAGACTCAGGCTAAGATAGAGGCATCTGATCTAACCTTTATCTCTTCTGAGACTACGCCTAAACAGCTTCAGTTTTCCTTTAATGAGGCAATAGATGAAACTGAGATAGGTTTTGAGTACAGTACAAGTGGTATCTTTAATATAAACGGAGCCGGAGAGGTTACTCCTCTCGATATAGGAAAAGGTACCGTAAAAGTATTCTGGACTAAGGATAAGACAGTGTTTAAAGAGATCACTGTATCGGTATGGGAGGATAAGCTTCCTCCGGATGCAGCCGTAAGCCTCTCGTGCACCTCAACCACCGATACCATCTCCATTACCAATAACTCCACCAATGTTCCCGAGGGGGCTGTGTGGGAATATTCCCTTAATACCTATGTATGGCAGAAACAGACCACCTTTAGTGGGTTACAGGATGACACAGAATATAACATCTATGTAAGGCTCGGGGTTAAGATAGGGGAGAAGACTTATTACATCAATAGATCCGATATTCCTTCGGCAACCATTAAGACCAAGGCTGATGTAACTACAGGACCTAATTATAAGATTTATCACATGTCAGACCTTACTCTTAAGGAAGGCATCAATTATGAACTAAACCTGTCATCTTTTAAGGACAAGAAGATAACCTTTAAGTCTGATGATGAGAGTGTGGCGAAAATTAAAGATGGTGTCATAACCACGGTAAGTCCGGGAGAAACGGTTATCACCATAATAGTCGATTGTTCTACGTAAGAAAAGGAATGGTATAACTATTATACCTATAATATAAAGGTTGT
>CADBRB010000301.1 GCA_902796955.1 uncultured Ruminococcus sp. | reverse complement strand
GCGGCGGCGAGGACGTGATGAGGGCGGTGCTGGCGGTATCGCTTGAGCTGTCCGGGCCCGAGGAAGGCGCGGCCGTTCAGGAATGGGATATCAACGGCGAAACCGCCGTGCTGGGCGTAAAGGTGGCCGAATAGACGTATGTATATCGCAGACGGATGGAAGGACTACGAGGTGCTGGACACCAACCTCACGGAGGCGCTGATCGAGGAGGGCTACGTGCGCGAGACGATCAGCAAGATCCAGACCATGCGCCGCGACGCCGACTTCGACGTCACCGACCGCATCCGCGTTTCCGTGAAGACCGGCGAAAAGCTGGCCGCCGTCATCGACCGCAACCGCGCGGACATCATGAAGGGCGTGCTGGCCGTGGCGATCGACCTGACCGACGGGCCGGACGGCGCGGCGGTGCAGGAGTGGAACATCAACGGCGAGACCGCCGTCATCGGCGTGAAGGTCGAAAAATAAGGAGGGAAGGACATGTTTGTTCCCCCGGAAATCGACAAATGGATGGATTACAAGTTCGGCATGTTCATTCATTACGGCCTGTACTCGATCCTCGGCGAAGGCGAATGGGTGATGTTCAACAAGCCGGTCGACAAGGACGAGTACGCGAAGCTGGCGCGCCGCTTCACCGCGGAGAAGTTCGACGGCGCGTACCTCGGCAGCCTCGCCAGACACGCGGGCATGAAGTACATGGTGCTCACCGCCCGCCACCACGACGGCTTCTGCCTGTTCGACAGTAAGTGCTCCATCGGCGATTACACGGTGATGAACTCCGCCGCCCACCGCGACCTGCTCCGCAGCTACGCGGACGGCTGCCGGGCGGCCGGGCTGGGCGTGGGCGTTTACTACTCGCCGATGGACTGGCGCTGCGAGGGCTTCTTCTTCCCGAGGATGTACCGCCGCAGCGCGATGATGATGCGCGCGCAGTGCCACGGGCAGGTGAAGGAGCTGGTCGAAAACTACGGCAGGCTGGACGTGCTGTGGTACGACGGCGGCGAGGACGCCTGGCTGGCGCACGGGCGCAACCTGAACGCCCCCGGCGGCGAGCGGGTCACCGAGCCGCAGATTCCCAATTTCTGGGGCGAGGAGGAGCTCAACCGCCTGGTGCGCGAGGCGCAGCCGGGCATCGTCGTCAGCAACCGGCTGGGCATGCGCCGCCTGGGCGACTACACCACCCCCGAGCGCGTCGTGGGCGCGTTCGACCCCCATCATCCCTGGGAGACCTGCGACGTGCTGGCCGAGTCCTGGGGCTGGCGGCCGGACTGCGAGGTGCGCTCCCTGCAAAACGTCGTCCACCTGCTGACCGACGTGATCACGGGCGGCGGCAACCTGCTGCTCAACGTGGGCCCGAGGCCGGACGGCTCCATCGAGCCGGAGCAGGAGAAGCGCCTGCTCGAGGTGGGCCAGTGGCTGTCGGAGTACGGCGAGTCGGTCTACGGCACGCGCGGCGGCCCGGTGAAGAACGACCCGGAGATCGGCGGCGCGGTCTGGAAGGACAACGCGGTCTATTTCCATATTAAGAATCCCGCCTGCAAAGCGGTCTGCCTGCCGCTCATGGGGGCGGCGTCCTTCGGCGGCGAGGCGCGCTGCCTGACCGGCGAGGAAGCGGGCGTGAGCGCCGGGGACGGCCTGCTGACGGTCAGCCTGCCCGAAAAGCGCAATGAGGTCGAGACGATCGTGAAGGTCACGCTGCCCGACCGGGCGGACCGGTTCTTCGCCGGCTTCGACCCCGAGGGCTTCCGCGCTTACCGCTGAGTCCGCTTATCCGATCCGTATGGCCGGCCGTTCCCCGGGCAAGGGAACGGCCGGCTTTCCGTATGGGGGAGGCGGGCGGAACTTTTTATGCGGGCGGGGTTGACAAACGGCGGAAAATGGGTATCATGGATCATGAGAAAGAATGCAAACGCGGAGGCTGCGTTTTGGTATGTTTATCGCGGACGGATGGACGGATTACGAGGTCATCGACACGGGCATGGGGGAGAAGCTGGACCGCTGGGGGAAGTACGTGCTGCAGAGGCCGGACCCGCAGACGATCTGGCCGCGGCAGGACGGGTCGCTCTGGCGGCGCGCGGACGCGGTGTACCATCGCTCGTCGCGGGGCGGCGGGGAGTGGGAGTACCTGCGTCCCCTGCCGGAGCGCTGGGAGATTTCCTACGGCGACCTGCGCTTCTACGTGCGGCCGACCGGCTTCAAGCACACGGGGCTCTTCCCGGAGCAGGCGGTGAACTGGGACTGGATGCGCGGGCTGATCGGGCGCGCGGCGCGGCCGGCGCGGGTGCTGAACCTG
>CADBRB010000300.1 GCA_902796955.1 uncultured Ruminococcus sp. | reverse complement strand
TTCTCAACGGCATCCTCTTTTCACGCGCCCAGAAACGCAAACGGTTCCGCATCATGCAGAAAATGCGCCAGCTGGTACGCACACTGCGACGACATCCACTCCTCACGCAGAATGCGTTTTACCTCCTCGCGGTCCGCAAGCACCACGCGCAGCTCTTCCGAATCCTCCAGAAAGCGCGTGTCCGGCTCACCCGCCGCGTATCCGTACACCATCGCAACCGATTCGTCGCTCATGCCGATGGACGTAAAACGCGGCGCTTCAAACATCGCATCCGTTTTGAGCGGTGTAAACACCAGTCCCGTTTCCTCATGCATCTCGCGCACGGCGGCGGCATGAAAATCCTCGCCTTCCTCGCACAGTCCTGCCGGAAACTCATAGATGTAGCGGCCGATGGCGTAGCGATACTGGCGCACCAGAACCACCCTGTCCTGCGCATCGCCGTACAGCGCGTAAATGGACACACCGTCCGCCACGTTTTCGCCGGTTTTGATCTTAAGCGCGTCTTCCGTCCGCGAACGGGATGCGATCGTGTAATGCACGTCGCCGCCCTTGCGGTTTTTTCCTTCCAGCAGATACATGTTGACGAACCGGTTGTCGGTCTGCTTCATGATTTCGTCGATATGCGGCATGATTTCCTCTCCGTCCTTTCCTGTTATCCCCGGCGCAGCCATGTGATCCCGGGCGCGGCCGGGGGACCTTTCCTTCTATCGATTATACTACGGTCCGCTGTCGAAAGCACCTGTCCTGTGGTATAATGGAATCTCAGGTTTCCATAAAAAAACGGAGGTTCTTATGCCGGCAAAACAAAGCGCAAAGGCGCTCACCCTTCTTTCGGAAAAGCTGACCGAACGGGAGTTTTTGAACCAGACGGGACAGCGTGCAAAAAAAATGCGCGCGCTCATCGCAAGCGAACTGTCTCCCGCCAAAGCAGGCACACTTTATCCCGTTACAAAACGGATTACCTGTAAAGAGGTGCTCGCGTTCTCCAGGAAGCTGCTGCGCGCACTTTCGCCGGAGCCCAAAGAAGGCTGGCTGAAATTCACCTACGACTTTGCCTGTCACATCCTCTATCCGGATGATGCCTTCACGAAATACGCCGCTCCCTACAAGGCCGGCGCGTACTGTTTTCTCGCCATCCTGCAATTCTTCCTCGACGAGGAACGCAAGGTGATCGAGCCGGAGCCCACCGTCGACTTCGAGTTTTTAACCGACAACGAAGCCTCCGAATTTGAATCGCAGGACGAATACATGCGTTTCAAAAAAGTCTGGCGCAGGGAATATGTCTATGAAATGATGCGTCTCAACAAGGAGGCTACCACCTTCAATACGCTGGCGCACCTGGCGGGCGTCCACTTCGTCGCGATGCACATCGCGCGCGGGCTCTACGATGCGAACGTGCCGGTCGACATGGCGCTGGTATCCGCCGCGGCCGCCGCACACGACATCGGCAAGTTCGGCTGCAAGCCGGGCGAGCGCGTGCCCTATCTGCACTACTACTACACCGACCGCTGGTTTACGCGGAACAGGATGGACTACATCGGCCACATCGCCGCCAACCACTCCACCTGGGATCTGGAGCCCGACAACATCTCCCTGGAATCGCTTGTGCTGATCTACTGCGACTTCCGCGTCAAGGAAGGCGGTGACGGCTCCTCCCCGATTTCCACACTGGAGGATGCGTTCAATGTCATCCGCGGAAAGCTCGACAATCTGGATGCCAAAAAATTAAAGCGCTACAAAACCGTCTACGCAAAGCTGTGCGATTTTGAGGAATATTTAAGACGTCTCGGCATCGACATCGACTTGAACGGCAGAACAACCATGCCGCCTCCGATGCCTTCCGTCACGCTGCGCAATGTCGAAGAATCCGTGTTGTCGCTCACGCTGCTCGGCGTCGAGCACAACATCGCCGTTATGCGCTCCATGACCGCGGAGCGCCAGTTCGGCAACTTCTTAGAGGCCGCACGCAGTGAAAAGAACTGGAAGAATCTGTACGCGTACCTGAACATCTACGACCGCTACATCGCTTACACAAACGACTTACAGAAAAAACAGACGCTCCTGTTTTTATACGAGCTTCTGATGCACCGCGAAAGCAACATCCGCGCGGAGGCCGCACGCTTAATCGGAAAAATCTTCGTGCAGTTCAACTTCGGTTACCGCAAGCAGCTGCCGGAGGGCATAGCAAACACCGCGGAAGAAGACATCATGTCGCTGTGGCGCTCCTACCTTTCAAAGATCATCACGCCCGACCACCGGTTAACGGATGTCCAGCAGCGCCGCATCCGCTTCCATCTGAAAAACGTGGTGGCGGCCATGATGCGCTATGCGGCGGAGGACGACAAGCCCGTTTTCCTGTCTGTCCTGATGACACAGTTTGACACAAAGAAAAAACGGAAACCGGAAGAGGCATTCTCTCTTCTGGATGCCGTGGAATACATCCCGCTTGACGCGATGCCGGAAAAAGACCTGCACCGCATCGCGCAGTTCTCGCTGTCTCTTACAGACCACACGGAAGACTATGTGCGCATTGCCGCCTGGCGGGCCGGGCGCACACTCGTTAAGGCCAATCCCTCGTTCTCCGGAAGCAGGCGTTTCGCCGACTACGCGAAGAAAACGGATACGACCGGCCACATCACGGAGACGTTTCTGAAATACCGCATCCTCTCCTATGCGGGACTGGATGCCCGGGCCGAGCGCGAGCGCTTATACGATCCCGAAATCATCTCCGATATCTTTCTGGAGAACCTGAAGATCGCGACACCGTGGATCACGACGGCCGTCAACATCAAGCTGCTGGCGGACCATCTGAAAAACGGTCCCGCGACACACCGTCTGCACATCGCGGCGCATCTGTCCAACCTGATCAAGGTCAGCGAATACGTGGACGTGCGCGACAACGCCGGACAGGCGCTTCTGGCGATCATGCCGCTTCTGTATCCCGACGAACGCAACGAAGTCGTCTTCGAGCTCATGCGCGGTCTGGAAATGGGCGAACAGGAATTTTCAAAATACATTCCGCGCTACTTAGGCGAAAGCGCGCTGTGGCTGCCGCCCAAGGAACTGGAAGAAATCCTCCACTACATCCGGGGGCTGCTTGCGAATCCGAACGACCGCGTGGTTTCCTACGCGCTCGACACGATCGGCGTCATGCTGCGCCACCATCCGGAATACCGCGACCGCTTCAAAATCGACAAGAAATCCTACGCGGAGGCGCGCGGTTATTTCTTCGGCATTTTGCTGCGCGGTCTTGCTTCCTACCGCACGGCCGTCCGCCAGGAGGCGCTCCAGGTCATCGCGCACGTGTTCGGTGCGGACACGCTGCCCCTGAACGAAAAATACGAGCT
>CADBRB010000299.1 GCA_902796955.1 uncultured Ruminococcus sp. | reverse complement strand
CGACAACGACACCTATCCCGTCGTCTATTTCAAGAGCGATACCACCGGCGAGAAGGCCTACGAAGAGTTCTACGTCCCCGGCGAGAAGATCAATATGGAGCGCTTCAAGGCCCTGGGGGTGGTAGAAGAAACCACCCGTCGCCAGATGCCGGAAGTCAATGCTTTCTTTGAGAAGCTGGAGGCCATCTTCCACCGTGATGACTTCACCAAGGCCCAGGTCGTCGAGGCCATCAAGGAGTTTATCCCGAACTTCGAACACGAGGAGAAAGGAAAGAATCTTGACCAGAAGATGTAGGAATCTTCCTTAGATCCTCCTTTGGTGTTCCTTTGATGTTCCTTTGGTGTCCTTCTGCTAAGTGGCCGAAGATATGCACCTTATAGCTAAGAGCAATCAGAACACATTTATAACGAAAGAGATTATTTTCACAGCAAAAGTATATAAGATTTGTGTTGCCAGCGCAAGTGGTGCGATGAAGGAAGAGCGCATCGCTCAGGATATGGTGGCTTGTTGGAATTGTCAGAATGGTGAGGCGAAGGAAGTCATATACCTTCAGGTTCCGCAAGAAATGGCACCGGATGTCAATGTTTTTCTGATTGACAACTTCGTGGATTCCTTAGTTATTGATGCAGCCATTGCCACAGGAGTAAACGTCGCAGTTTTCTTCTTGATATTTCACGATCCACGAAACACTATAAGTAGTGAGATAGAGGCAATAGAGAAACTGCGTGAGAGAATACAGGATAGTTGCGTCTGCATTGACTATAATGGCAGTTCTGATTTTGAACAGCGATTCAATGAACATTTGGATTCAGCGGCAGCAATATAAGATGATTTTGAATTAGTAAAGAGGTTGGATGACCTTCAAACCGACTTGATAAGTAAACAAACAACGGATGAATGACAATAAAAAAATAGCGATCAATACCATTGTACTTTCAGTTAAAATGGTTGTTACTTTGGTATGCAGTTTTGTCGTTTCGCGATTGATGTTACAAGCATTAGGAGCCGATAACTATGGCCTTTACAATGTTGTGGGGGGTATAGTCGGAATGCTGGCTGTGGTATCAACAAGTATGGTCGCTACGACAAATCGCTATATTGCGGTTGAAATAGGAAAAGGGAATAACGGCGACCCACAGAAGATTTATTCAACACTTATGGTTATTCATGTAACATTGGCTGCATTACTGTTGGTAGTAGGAGAGCCTCTTGGCGCTTTTTATATCGACAAGTACCTTAATGTTACCAACGCAAGTGTTGCAGATGCACAATTTGTCTTTGTATTCAGCCTTGTTGCCACATTCTTTACGATTGTCGCAGTTCCGAGCAATGGGCTTATGATGGCTGATGAAAAATTCCTTCCAATGTCTATTATTGACATTATTCGATCACTCCTGAATGTCGCGATGGCTGTTTTCTTATTACATTATCTTGGTAATAGATTAAGGTTATATGCCGTTTTGATGGCTGTTTTGAATATCGCCAATCGCATCGCTTTTCAATTGTATTGTAAATATAAATATCCTCATATTGTTAAATTCAAGTTTAATCGAAACAAACAGGATTATAAAGATATAGCTTCTTTTACTGGATGGATGCTCCTAGGTGCTTCGGCAGTTGTTGGACGAACTCAGGGTGTCGCAATGGTGATAAATGTTTTCTTTCGCAACTCTATTAATGCTGCTTTTGGTATTGCATCACAAATTGGGCATGCGACGACTATGTTTACGAACACATTACGTCAGTCGGTAACACCTCAGATTATGAAAAGCCAGGGAAATAATCAGTCACGTTCTCTTTCATTGGTATACGTGATATCCCGTTTGACTTTTCTAATCATGTTGATTATATGTGTTCCTCTTCTGTTATGTATGGATACTATTCTTGCGTTATGGTTAGGTGTTGATAATATCCCGCCAATGACAAGCATATTTGCGTCCTTTCTTCTTATTGGAGGAATGATCTCTAACTTGAAAACAGGATTTGACGCAAGTATCCAGGCTTCAGGGGAAATTCGTAAGAATCAGATAGGTTATTCAATAATCAATCTCTCGATAATCCCTATAGTATTTGTCTTGTATATAATTGGGCTTCCTGCATATATGAATGTGATTGTTGGAATTGTTTTGACAATTATAACAATATTATTTCAAGCCTCTATCATGCAAGAACAGACTGGTTTTACATATAAAGATTATTGGAAAAGGACAATTTGGCCTTCTGTTTTAGCCTCCTTAGTGGCTTTTACCCCGATGTTTGCCCTGAGATTGGTTATAGGCAATAAGGTATCTGTTGTTCTTGGCTTTGCTGTTATAACAATTATCTGGACTTGTGCGTCTGTCTTTTTTTTCGGTATGAATAAAAACGAAAGGGACAGTATTATCTCGTATATTAATATAAAAGTTCATCGTAAATAAAAAAGAATCAATTATGAAGGTCGTTCTCCTAGCCGGTGGCTTTGGCTCTCGTATCAGCGAGGAGTCTGTTTTTAAGCCCAAACCTATGATTGAGATAGGTGGTATGCCCATCCTTTGGCATATCATGAAAGAGTATGCCTATTTTGGACACAATGAATTTATCATTTGTGCCGGATACAAGCAGGAGTATATCAAAGAATGGTTTGCCAACTATTTCCTGCATAACAGTGACGTGTCGTTTGATTTCCGTGATGGAAAGAATGAAATGACTGTGCATCACAGCCATTTGGAACCGTGGAGAGTTACGGTAGTAGACACAGGTTACAATACGATGACGGGTGGGCGCATCAAACGCGTGCAAGAATATGTAGGTAACGAGACCTTTATGATGACCTATGGCGATGGAGTCTGCGATGTTGATATCAACAAATTGGTGGAGTTCCATAAGAGTCATGGAAAGACAGCCACCCTAACAGCCGTTAAAATGGCTCAAGAAAAAGGAGTACTTGATATTGAAGACGGTGCCGTTAGGGCATTCCGTGAGAAGAATGCCAATGATGGATCTCCTATTAATGCCGGATATATGGTACTTGAACCAGCCATCTTTGAATTACTCGATGGCGATAGTTGCATCTTTGAACGCAAACCACTGGAAGTTTTGGCTGAAAAAGGAGAATTAATGTCCTATATCCACAGGGGTTTTTGGCAATGTATGGATAATATCCGCGAAAAAAATATGCTTGAAAAGCTGCTCGCAGAGAACAAGGCCCCATGGAAGCACTGGGAACGTGCCATTCCCAATCTAGAGTACAGGAATAGGATGCAGAAAGGAGAATAACATGAGTCAAATAGAGAAAGTGAAAATCATTTCTCGTCGTTTGATAATTGATGATCGAGGCTGGTTTTTCAAGGCAATAACGGGTACAGAGGAAGATATTCCAAATCACACAGGTGAAGTCTATCTGACTATGGGAAAGCCTGGACAAGGCAAAGGTGGTCACTATCATCCTAAAGCTGTAGAGTGGTTTACAGTTATAGAAGGGTCTGCAATCCTTAAACTCGAAGATATAGAAACTAAGGAGCGTAAAGAGATCGAACTATCTTTGGAAAAAGCGTGTTCTGTATTTGTTCCCAACAACGTCGCACACATTTTTGTGAATAGTGGCGATTCGGATTTCATAGTATTGGCATATACAGATTTGCTCTACGATCCGGCAGATACTATCGCATATATTTTATAGCTAATATGATAGATATATTCAATAACTTTTATCAAGGAAAGCGAGTCCTTGTTACTGGTCATACTGGTTTTAAGGGCAGTTGGCTTAGCATTTGGCTTCACGAGTTGGGTGCTGAGGTGGTAGGCGTTGGTCTGGAACCTTACTCTGAGAAGGACAATTATGTCCTCAGTGGAATTGGAAAAAAGATCAAGGCTGATATTCGTGCTGACATCCGAGACGGTGAAAAGATGAAAGAATTATTCGCGCAGTATCAACCGGAAATAGTCTTTCATCTTGCGGCCCAGCCCTTGGTGCGTCTCAGTTATGAAATACCCGTTGAGACCTACCAGACCAACGTGATGGGTACCATCAACATTATGGAAGCCATTCGTACAACGGATAGTGTGAAAGTCGGGGTGATGATCACCACAGACAAGTGTTACGACAACAAGGAGCAGTTGACTGGCTATAAGGAGGATGATCCCTTTGGTGGTTACGATCCATATAGCAGCAGTAAGGGTGCTTGCGAAATTGCCATTCAGAGCTGGCGCAGGAGTTTCTTTAATCCTGAGGACTATGGTAAGAAGCATCACGTTAGTCTTGCCAGTGTCCGTGCCGGTAATGTGATTGGTGGTGGCGACTGGGCAAAAGACCGTATCATCCCCGACTGCATCCGTGCCTTGGAGGCGGGAAAACCTATTGAGATACGCTCTCCCAAGGCCGTGCGCCCGTGGGAGCACGTCTTAGAACCTCTGAGTGGGTACATGCTCCTGGCCTATAAAATGTGGGAACATCCAACGGAGTATTGCGAAGGTTGGAACTTTGGGCCTGAGCAAGAAAGTGTGCTGACTGTATGGGAGGTGGCCTCCGCTATGATTGAAAGCTTCGGATATGGAGAATTGAAAGATGTCTCAGATCCTAATGCTCTACACGAAGCAAACCTTTTGATGTTGGACATCACTAAGGCCAAGACCCGCCTTGGATGGAAACCTAGGCTGGATGCTAAGCAGTGTGCGTTTCTGACTTCAGATTGGTATAAAAGGTATAAGAATGAAGATGTTTATGCTCTCTGTACTGATGAAATTAGTAAATTCATAGGCTAATGAATATTGCAATAATTGGAGCCAACGGTATGTTATCGGTTGCGCTCACAAAATACTTTTATGGACGGCCGGATACAAATGTTGCTGTCTATGGTTTAGATACACCACATGGGTACACTTGTAATGAGTTCTATGCAACCAATCTGCTGAAGCAAAAGTTGGATTATGAATCTATAGCGCAGCGAGATGTGATAATCTACGCATCTGGAGCTGGCGTGCAAGCAGCATTGAGCACCGATCCTGGCCTTATGTATGCCTTGAATGTTACGGTGCCGATTGATATTACGCTTGGTTTAAAGAAAACAGGCTACAAAGGAGTGTTTGTATCATTCGGTTCCTATATGGAGATTGGTATTAATGATGAAGACGGGAAATCCTTTGATGAGGATGATGTGGTGTGTTCTCAGTTGCCGGTAAGCAATGACTATGCTCTTTCAAAAAGACTGTACGGCCGCTATATGCGCGATTTTAAGGCAGATTTTGCGGTTTATCATTTCATTCTTCCAAATATGTTTTCTGAGGATGATTTGAAGCCGGGTACACGTTTGGTGCCTTATACGTTGAAGTATTTGCAAGATTATATCTCAGGAAAAGCAATTGATGCCCCTAAGTTCAGCGCAGGTACACAGACCCGCCAGTTCATTACTCTGGAAGAGATGATTCAGACCGTGGATAAAGCATTGCAAAAAAGAATACCATCGGGTCTGTATTGTGTAGGCGGAGGTGAGTTTTTAAGCATCCGTAGTCTCATTGAGCGTTTGTTTGCAATCTACAATGTTCCTTGCAAGGATGA
Organism: uncultured Ruminococcus sp.; assembly: GCA_902796955.1. Taxonomy (GTDB): domain Bacteria; phylum Bacillota; class Clostridia; order Oscillospirales; family Acutalibacteraceae; genus RUG14223. The sequence goes on along the minus strand of CADBRB010000299.1, from coordinate 1,169 downwards.
GTATTTTGGACAGTCGGTTAGAAGAGACGGGGATATTAAGAGTTTGCGACTAAATGGGTCTAAACTCAACGAAGTGTTAGGATATCAGCCAAATAAAACAATCGAAGATATTTTCAAAAAATAAGAATTATGGTTAAAACGCCAGTATTGTTTGAGACTTTTGTCCGTGTAGAATATGCACGTCAAGTATGGGAAGCGATTAAAGCAGCCCAACCATCTAAACTGTATTTTTACTCGAACAAAGGTAGAGAAGAGAAGCAAGGTGAGATAGAACGCAACAACGAAATCCGCAGTTGGGTGAAGGAAGTGGACTGGGATTGCGAAGTCCATACTTGGTTCCGTGATGAGTGTGTCGATGTCTATACTTCGTTAAGAGGTGCAGTTAATTGGGTCTGCGAGCATGAGGATGCATGGATAACACTAGAAGACGATGTGGTTCCCTCATTGGCATTCTTCAGCTTCTGTGACCAGATGATTGAGCTTTATAGGAATGACAGAAGAGTATGGTATGTAAGCGGCGACAACTTTTATAACCTTAACCCAAGTGGCTACGATTATATCTTTACCCAGTATCATTGGATGTATGGTTGGGCAACGTGGCGTGATAGGTGGCTCTCTGTGAATTGGGATACTCCTAAGATTGACGAGATGATACAATACAAAGTCCCATATCATCTTTATAAGACTCAATTTCAAAAACAGGGACGTCTTAACCAGTTAAGGTCTATTAAATCTTTTGTGGAGAATACTAAGTGTTGGGACTATCTGTTTGGTATCACGTGTGATCAACATAATGCTGTTGGTGTAGTGCCGAAACATCATCTCATCACGAATATTGGTTTAGCAGGCACTCATCATGGAACACCTCAAAAATCATTTGTTAATATAGAATGTGAGGATAATGAATATGATTATTCAATAAAGAAGCATCCTTTATTCGTGATGGCTGATTATGATTATGATTATCAATCATATACAAAAATATCCAATATCTTTTCAAGATGGTGCCGTCGTCAATTGAGAGATGTAAAGAGCTTACTTAAGAAATGATTGTTTTATTAGAATTCAATTAAATACGAGATATTATGGCTTACAAAATTCCTCTTTTTAATCTGAACTTCGACGAGCGCGAGGCTCAGGCAGCGTATGATACCATCAAGTCGGGCTGG
>CADBRB010000298.1 GCA_902796955.1 uncultured Ruminococcus sp. | reverse complement strand
CCTGTATTGCAGGAAGGCAATGATACATTTAACGGCTGGTATTTTATGCTTAACGGCGAGAAACAGTACTATAAACCGGGCGAAACGTTTAAGATGCCCGGCAAGAACATTCTGATGCTTGCAGATATCACAAGGCTTTATACAGTTACATATGACTTGAACGGCGGATACGGAGATCCTGTAATTGACAGTAATCTGTATAAATTTGGAGATATGGCAGTTATACTTAACGGACGTCACCTCAAAAAAGACGGATATGACTTTGGAGGCTGGTGTTTATATCCCGAACATAAGGGAAGCGGTTGTGACGGCTGCGTAAGAACAGGTTCGGAGTATAAGATAACTAAAAATGTTACGTTCTATGCAAAATGGATTCCGACAAGAAACGTTACATTCCGTGTAACATATGACGCAAACGGCGGCAAGGGTGAAACCATTGACGAAAATGAGTATTTCACTTATCAGATTGCTACACTGAAGAAAAACGGCTTTACTTACAGCGGACATACCTTTGTAGGCTGGAATACCAGAGCAGACGGAACCGGAACAATGTATATGCAGGGCGACCAAATCAATGTTATTGAGGATGTCATAATGTATGCTATTTGGAGTGATGACTCAAATCCGACCCCGTATATACCGCCAACGGGAGATACAAATGACTTCAGCATCCATATGATGCTAATGGGTCTGTGTATTCTTCTTGTGTTAGTTAATAAGAAAAAGAGAAGTAAATCAGTTTAATTTATTAAGTTTTCGATGATTGAGGGTGAAAACTATGAGTAATAATGAATTAAGAGTTAATAGAGTTTTATTAATAAAGTTAATATCATTTATGATGATAGTTTGCTCTGTTATTTCCGGAGTAGTGTTTACAAACACGGGAACGGATTCTCAGAGTGACACCCTCAGCATCGTTAAAACACTTTCTGCCAACGGGCAGAAGGTGTTGAGGACATCAACCGGTGTGGTAAGAAGAACATCGGGTAAATCAATAGTAAATGAGAGTGTATCAACTGAGCGTAATGAGCAGAATTATGATAAAAACGTAACAAAGATTTTGAATGAAAATAAAAATGTATCTATTTTGTTTGATAAAAACGGAGAATTTGTCAAGGCTGTGATTTATAATGAGTTTGGCAAGGACTCTAAATTTGCACGTATTGAAAACGGCGAGGTAGTGTATTATAAAAATGCTCCGCAGAGAATTTTTTCTTTGCGTGGGGCAGGTGTTGCACAAATTCTTGGCAATGCGGAGAATAATGAGCAATCCATAGAATATGCAAAAACGATAAGTCAAGCTTCAAGCTGGTACTCTTTAAATTCTATAATCAAAAACGGTGGAACTGTTAAGATAACAGAGGATTTAATAAGTGGATTTGAAAACAGTACGGAATGTATAAAGATAGAGAATGATGTAATAATTGACGGTGGTAGTGACAAGCATACCATCACAAGAGGAGACAGAACCGAATTATTTGTAATAAATTCGGGAAATGTTAAATTCAGCAACATAGTTTTTGATGGTTCAAATATAGAATCTTCTTATGTTGCTTTTAAAGTTAATTATGGAAATGTGTCACTCGAAAATTGCGAATTTAGTAAATTCAGCAATAACGGCGTAGAGATATCGGGCGGAGGCGTTATTTATGTTGACAACGGAAGCAGCTTGAGTGTTTCCGGGTGTACATTTAAAGATATGCTTTCCATGGTTGACGGAGGCGCCATATATACTGAAGGCGGCGTTGCCTTGTCAGTAAAGGACTCTACATTTGAAAATATATCTGTTATTGAGGGTAGCGGCGGTGCAATTTATTCCGCAGGCGAAGTAACGGTTGAAAATACAAAATTTATCGGAAGAGAAGAAGATGACGGCGTATATCCGTCTTTTGGCGGTGCGATACGTGCAAGCAGTGTTAATATAGGCTCAGGTTGCAGCTTTACAAAGAATAAAGCAACAGTTGGTGGAGCGGTATACGCTTTAAATGTAAACATACTCAATGCAAATAATGAAAAGAAAATCGTATTTGAAAATAATACTTCTTTGAAGTATGGCGGTGCTATTTATGCGTCAAATAGCCTTAAATTCAGTTACAGTAAGGCTAATAGCGGCAAATCTCTTGACGTGGAATTTAATGGTAACCAGGCTTTAAATAAAATAAAAGATATTAAAAAGAAACACGGAGGCGGAGCAATTTATGCCACTCGAATGTCATTTGATGATGACAACTCCGCACCCGGCATTAATGTGAAATTTACGAACAACAGCGCACTTAAGAGCGGAGGAGCTGTTTGTGTCGAGAATATAAATACTGTAGAAAAAATGACCTTTATCGGGAATAAAACCCAAGATAGAGGCGGTGCGATATTTATCGCGATTCAAAAGACAACGGCAAATGTTACTAATGTGAGATTTGAAAATAACGAGGCTCAAAACGGTGGTGCTATAAGCACGCAGGATGCTTCTATAATTATAAACGGTAACAGTAAATTTGTCGGAAATAAAGCGGAACAAGACGGCGGCGCAATATATATGGTCAGTTCAAAATCGCTGACCTGCGATGGCAGTGAAATAGAATTTATTGATAACGAAGCGAAAGTTTTTGGCGGCGCAATCTTTGGTTCAGAAATTAAAATTAATGGAAATAATGCTGATAATCCGAATAATAGCCCGATTATAAATTTCTCCGGAAACAAGGCAGAATCAGACGGAGGGGCGATTTATGCGGCTTTAAAAGAGATAAATGTAAACAATGCGCATTTTTATAAAAACTATTCAAAAGTTAACGGCGGCGACATATTTGTTACCAAAGGAAAGCTTATCGTAAAAAACAGCAAGTTTTTCGGAAATGATAATAAAGTTACTGAATCCGAAGAAAACGACAGCATAAACGCAAAAACCGATGGAATTATAAATGCTGAAAACGGTGGTTCTATATACTCGGAAAATGCTATGAAAATAGATGTTAGTAACTCAACTTTTAGTAGTTATGTGGCGTCTAATAGCGGCGGAGCCGTGTATATAAAATCCGGCTTCGACGTAACAACGGTAGCTAAATTCTATGTGGATAATACTGACAACAGATCAAGCAGTGCAAAGACAATCCATTTACGCAGGGCGAGCGTTGACAATAAATTAGTTTTTAATCAAAACAAGGCTTCCAATGACGGCGGCGCAATATGCATCGTTGGCGTTGCGGGAGAGATTTCAGGTGTGGAATTTACCGATAATGAATCGTCAAGTGGAAATGGCGGTGCTGTATACACAAATTCAGAGATCAAAATTGAAGATAACAGCATTTTCAAAAAGAATATTGCCAAAAACGGCGGAGCAGTATATGTAAAAGTTGACGTTCAGAACAGCACAAGCAACAGTAAGCAGGTTACTCTTAACAACGCTGAAATGCTGCAAAACAGCGCAGATTACTACGGTGGTGCTGTATGTATAACTGCGGCTGATATAGACATCAAGAATACTAATATGAATAGCAATACCGCTAAATACGGAGGTGCTATGTATGCTTCCGGCTCGTCTATTGTTACGGATAAGCTTGACTTTATCTCGAACAGTGCGAGAGCTCACGGCGGTGCGCTTTATATTGATAAAGCAAATAGTGATGCTTCGGGCTTTGGAGCTTCACAGCTTACCGGAATTAATGCAATTAACAATGTAGCAGAAGAGAATGGTGGCGCAATTTATACCAGCAACTCAAAATTGTCATTGTCTAAGTCTTATATTATTGCAAACAGCGCAAATAACGGCGGCGGTGTTTACAGTAGAGGCGAAAGATTTATGATAGAATTTGAAGCTATGGATGATGTTGACGCTGAAACTGTTATAGCCGGCAACAAAGCTGCTGAAAACGGCGGTGGAGTTTATTACTGGTACACTGGCAATAATAACAGTGAATCGCATTTACGTTTATATCATGGCTCTATTTCGGCAAATACCGCAAAGCACGGCGGCGGCGTTTATACCAATGAGAGCAGTATATATCTTGGAAATGAATCCGAAAGTGATACTAAAGATACTTCCGGCTTAAAGAATAACTATGAATTTTATATTGGTGCAAAGGAAGCTGAAGATACAAGCTACTATTTATTCGATACCGATAAATTTGAAGATGATAAAATCAAAGATGATTTTGAGAAAATCAGCGAAAACGTAAAGAAATCCGTGACAGAAATACCAAGCTTTGACAATAACACGGAATCACTTGCCGATTATGCAAGCAGGCTTGTAAAAATCGGTAACAGAGCCGAGAGAGGCGGCGGTATATATTTCTATAAGACAAAAATAACCGCTAATACAAACTTAGATGCAGACAATACAACCGATGAGCGCAAGCATCATATTATGTATAATTTTGCCGAGTGCGGCGGCGGACTTTACTTTGAAAATGGTTCATATGATGCTCAAAACAGCTTTAATCTTCAAAAGAATGTGGCTGTAAACGGCGGTGGTATAGCTGTACAGTATGACAATAACAATACAGTACCTTCGGAATTTTTACATATCAAAGCAAATAATAATTTGGCGAAAAACGGCAACTCTGTGTATATTATTAACGGAATTGTTGATAAGAAGCCGGAAGATGATACAAATAGTTCAAGGGTTGTTCGTATAATCGGCTCAACGTTTGAGGGCGGAGAGAATACGAATGGCGGTGCTGTATATTCCGAGGTCTATGTGGAGCTTGTAGAATCTGAGTTTATAAACAACAAAGCCGATAAAAACGGCGGAGCGGTTTATGCTGAAAAAGATGCAGGTATTATAGACTGCATGTTCAGCGGCAACATTGCAGGCGAATACGGCGGAGCGGTATATGCGCAAGGCGTTATTACTGTTAAATCCGGTAGTTATAAGGATAATATAGCTAAGCTTTCAGGCGGTGCTATTTACTCAGAAAATAATATCAATGTTGACGGCGCAAGCTTTGAGAGTAACGGTATGAGCCGTGAGAGCAACGCACCTATTACCCAGAACGGCGGAGCAATGTATGCCGGGGGCGATATTGATGTTACATCGGGCATTTATAAGAATAATATAGCTGTTCATTCAGGCGGCGCTATTTACTCAGAAAATAATATTAATGTTGACGGTGCTATACTTGAGAGTAACGGCATGAGCCGTGAGAGCAACGCCGCAATTACGCAAAACGGCGGAGCAATGTATGCCGGGGGCGATATTTATGCGGATAACTCAACTATTAAGATGAATAAATCCATAAGCTCCGGAGGTGCAGTATACTCTGAGGGCGGAGTGTATATGACAGGCAGTGCTTCTATAAGTAATTCTGCCGGAGAGGACGGCGGTGCAATATATGCCCTGGGATATGTGAAGCTGACGGGAGGAAGCTGTAACAGTAATACAGCGCAGTTCTCAGGCGGTGCGGTTTATGCCGGCGGCTCTGTATCTGCCGATAAAATAAAGTTTAACAAGAACATTGCAAGCAACAAGGACGGCGGCGCAATATATACAAACGGAAGTATAACTATAAGCGGATGTACATTTAATTTGAACTCAGCTAAAGTTTCCGGCGGTGCTGTTACGGTAGTGAACAAAACAACTGACTTTGATGATAATATTTTAGCTTCAAATTTCTATAAGAACATAACAAGCATACCCGATAAGGATTCGGAAGAGATTTTTGCCGAATATGGTCATGGCGGTGCAATTTATGTAGACAGCATAAATAAGCTCAGTATTTTTGATTGTAATATTTTAAACAATAATGCAAATCATGGCGGAGCGGTATATATAGAAAAAGCTAACAACATATATTTGGACGGTCAGGATAAAGATTTAGAGTTTAGAAATAATAAATCATACAGCAGCGGCGGTGCATTGTTTATAAACAACTTATCTAAGAACGCTAAGCTATATGTCGGCCAAAAGGTTAAATTTGTGAATAATATAGTTGATTTCAATGACGGAGGAGCAATTTACCTTAGAGGCAGCAGCGGAAATACGGCCGAAATAGAGGCAGTGTTCAATAATAATGCGTGTGTAAACGGAAGCGGAGGAGCAATCTTTACAAGTGCTTTTCCTGATAACGTTACTGACATAGAATCGTTGTTTTCATTAAATCTCAGCAATGTAAAGTTTAAAGATAACCGCGCACGCAGTGGTGCAGGTGTATATAGTGATGGTGTTAAATTAGATATAAGCGGTGACTTTATAGGATGTAAATCTGATGATTGCGGTGCGGGTGTATATTTAAATAACGGTGCAAAAGCTCGATTGAAGGACATCGAAATAAGAAAGAATGAAGCACCGCAGGGCGCAGGCATATATATTGGAGAAAACGCCGATGTGGAGCTGGAGAATGTAAATATAATAGAAAACAAAGCTGATTCAGGTGCAGGCATATATGCCTGTGACAGCAGTGTTGTTAAGCTTAACGGAGTTACAATCAGCGAGAATACTGCTGAGAACGGCGCAGGTATTTATATCAGTTCAAATGACATTGATGATTCTTACGATAATATTAGATTTGTAGGAGCGGACTCTGTTATCTCAAATAACACAGCAGCCAAATGCGGCGGCGGTATATACACCGAGTCAGGTGTTTATCTTGACGAGCCGTTGAAGATAACAGGAAATAATGCTGTTTACGGCGGCGGTATTTATGCACATGCGGTAAATAAAACAGTAACATTAAACGGTGTTGTTATAGGCAGTGAAAACACAAATACCGATATCGGTGAGATAAATGATGAAGTGATGAATGCTGTTTCGGAAGCAGGAGGAAATGTGGCTGAATACGGCGGCGGTATATTCATTGACGGAACCGGTCTTAGATTGGAAACTACGTCTGATTACGCTGTTTCGGGAGCATCAAGAATATCAGGCAACTGCGCCAGGTATTTTGGCGGAGGAATTTTCGGTATAAACAGTTCGGATCAAGATAATGCACTTGTTGAGCTTACAGGCTCAAAGAAGCATTTCATAGTTGCGTCCGGTAATATTGCAAAGTATGGCGGTGCGCTGTATATGGACTCCGGCAGAGCTATTATTTCCACAAGCGCTACAGTTGAAAATAATATTTCAACTGATGGAGGCGGCGCTGTATATATGGGCAGGTATGAAAAGGCATCTGATGATGAACAAATGTTTGATAATCTACCTGTTTATCCTGCATTAGATGAAAACAGTATAGTCGAGCTTAATGTTAAGAAGGGCGCAACCATTCAAAATAACAGCGTTATCAATGGTAATGGCGGAGCTGTTTACTTTAAGAACGGCAAGTTTATTTATAACGGCGGAGATATAATCGGCAACTGTGCCAATAATGGCAATGGCGGCGGAATATATATCAATGGCGGAAATTCAAAACTGAATTACGGTAATGTAGGTGCAAATGATGCGCCGAACAAAGCTTTACGAGGCGGCGGCATTTTTGTTAATTCCGCAGATGAATGCCTGATAGGCAATAACTCTAAAGGCTTAAATGTTGAGTACAACAGCGCAGACTTTGGAGGCGGTATTTATACTAAAGGCGGAGAAGGTATCGGCTTGTGCCGCTATTTAAAAGTCAGCAATAATAGTGCAAAAGGCAATTATATGGTTGACGGTTGCGGCGGAGGAATTATGATTGAAAATTCTCCGGCATTCAGTGGAGTTACCGTAAGCAATAACAATGCAAGCTACGGCGGCGGTGTATTCTTTGGCAATGAAAGTGCAGTGTTTACCGGATTTGAAGACGGTGAATGGAAGAATAAAACCGTTACTGTAGACAATGCAAATATCAATAATAACCTTGCAAGATATGGCGGCGGTGTATTTATGCGTTACGGCAGCTATTCCTTTGAAAAGGACGTAGTTATCGGCAATAACCAGGCTACAACTCAAGGTATGGGTATTTGCTTCAGTGATTTCAGGAACAAAGTAAATGACAGAGTTCAATATGACAGTATTAAGCTTACTCTGAACGGAAGCAAAGTAACCAATAACGCAGTTACCGCTGATAGTAAGAATAATACCAAGGGCGGAGGCATTTATGTTAATATCGGTGGCGAGCTTGCAGTTAATACAGATACCCAGATTTACGGCAACCGTATTATTAACGGAGTGTACGACTCGTTTGGCGGAGGTATTTATGCCGATGCAAACAGCAAAGTAAGCTTTAACGGCGGTATTGTCGGCTCGGAATCAACGGACATTCAACGTTCCAACAGAGCGGCATCCGGCGGCGGCATTTATGTAAATAAAAGTTCTGAGATTTCATTTAACAATGACAGTGACAGCGTTACAAGTATTTCCGGCAACTATGCCTCTGTTGAGGGTGGCGGTATATACGTAAACGACGGCGTTGTTACAGCAACAAGTGTTCCTACGGTGATGCTTAATTCTGCGGAAAATGCAAAAATCAAAATGACATACAACCAGGTTGACGGTTTGGGTGCGGCTATCCATGTAGCAGGACAAAATGCGGTTTGTCACCTGTACGATACATATATTTCAGACAATACGGCTTCATCAAACGGTAAGGATGCAAGCGGCGGAACGCTGTACGTATCAAGCGGAGATGTGGAGCTTAACGGATGTATTGCAGAGAATAACAAGGCATCAGGCTCAAGTTCTCTGAGTGGATACGGCGCATTGATGTATTTTACCAACGGAAATATAACCATTTCAAAGTCACAATTCAACAATAATGAATCCAGAAAAGACGGCGGAGTTATTTACGGCGATACTCAGGTTGGCGGAAGCAACGCACAACTCAGTATAAGTGATTCTAAATTTGAAGATAACAGTTGTGTCGGTAACGGAGGAGCTATTGCGATTAAGGGAAGAATTCGTACATTTAATATAAGCGGCTCAGCTTTCCTGAGAAACAAAGCTAATGGTAATATCAACTCGATGTGGCTCTTAGGAACAGTTGTAAATATTAGTAACTGTAGCTTTGATAAGGGAATAAGTGATGACCAGCAAATAATAAATCCTAATAATTCAGGCAATATTAATATTGTTAAGAGATCTGCGAATAATGCAGAAAACAACGAAATAGATGTGACTGACAGCTCTTCAAGTGTTGCAGATGATTCTGCGATATCCGAGCCGTCGGAAAGCAGAGATGTGTCATCAAATGATGTATTATCTGCCGAAACAACTGTTGAAAGCGATAATGCAGACAGCTATAACGATGACAGCAGAAGCGAAACGATTGAAAGCGATCCTTTGGATGAGGACGTTTCATCAGAAACCGAAAAAGTGTATTTTGATATGCCGATGGGTTTATTGATTACATAACTATCATTGTGAATTGAAAGTCCACACATTGTTTTTGAGTGTTGGAGAATGATTCTTAGCTGTGGAAATAATATACTAAAAAGAAAAAGGTACACACTATATTTTTTATAGTGTGTACCGGAATAAAAATACATCGGCTAATCATTGCTGAGTAGCCGATGTATATGACCGGATATATAAGCCGAGTTCTGTTTATAACAGTCATCTATCTTGTCAGTGTGTTGCCACGCTGCTCATGCCACCTCCATAGACACGCAGGGCGCGTTTAATGTCTTCCACGGTGTTGCTCCGAATAGGGTTTACAGGGTGGTTATGTTACCAAAACCACCAGTGAGCTCTTACCTCGCTTTTCCACCCTTACCTGTTGCCTTAAGGCTATACAGGCGGTATATCTCTGTTGCACTTTCCCTAAGGTTGCCCTCGGCGGCGGTTAGCCGTTATTCTGCCCTGTGGAGCTCGGACTTTCCTCAAGATATTGCTTTTCAGCGTTATATCTCGCGACTGTTTTATCCGCTCATGTAGTATTTTAATACAAAGTGTGCGGTTTGTCAAATGGTTTATTAACACCTTTTAAGAGTTTGTATGATAAGATTGCTTAATCGTAGATGATTTATACTATATTGTTCAAACTTAAAATTTATGAAAGGAAATATGTCGGCTGGCAGTCTTGCAATGCCGATAAATGGCTATAATAATGAATTACGATGCTTTTGACTACGGCGTTGAGCCGGGTGGCTTGAGAAATAAAAGCGAAATCAGGCTATTGATATGCTATATTTTAGCAACAGTTAATACTCCTCTTACCAAAGAGGGAGTCATTAATGCGTTGCAAAAAAAGGGTCTGGTTAATTATTTTGAGGCTGCAAATGCCTTTGAAGAGCTTGTCAAAAACAATAATGTTGAACTTGCTCAGGACAGTACGGACAGATATGTTGTTACCGACAGCGGCAGAATGATATCAATGCAGCTCGATGAGGATTTGCCGGTAACCGTCAGAGAGAGTGCGCTTGCGTCCACACTGGAGCTTATCGCAAGAGAAAAAATAGAAAAAGAGAATACTGTAAAGGTTGAAAAGGTAGATAACGGTTTCTTGGTTAAATGCTCTATTTCAGGCGGAGAAATGAATTTGTTTTCTTTTGATTTATATGTCCCCGACAGCTCCCAAACAAGACTTGTTAAGAATAATTTCCACAGTAATCCAGAGATGATATATAAGGTTATGGTAGCTATGCTTACCAGAGATTACGGTATGATAGAGGAAGCTTTGGAGGAAGTTAGAAAAAAGGCTAAAAGAACAGATTTAAACTTAAAATCAAAGTAATGCCGGGCAAACCTCCAAATGCGGAAATAGCCAGCGACGTCGGGCTTATGGGAATAGATACTCCCGTTAAAAACGAGGTGCAGTTTATTGCGATTAGGATTACTATGCCTATGCATGAGCTGAGAATACTGCGCTGAATGATTTTTTTATTCCCGCTGATTTTATTTATCAGCATGGTCAATATGAATAATATAGCTATTATTATGAAATAAGTACGGTTCATATCTGCACATCCTTGATTTATTTGTACAGTAAAGCTTATGCCGGATATGAGCTTGTTATGCGTTTTATTTTGAATAATTTATATACATAATAAGTATAATGATGGGGCGGGACTGTGTTTTCCTGCCCTTGATTATCATTACGGCAGAGCTTTATTTATACTGATTTCTAATTAAACCCATTTAGATATATTGGGTAAAAATCCGTATAGCATCGTTGTTGTCCATGTTGGGCGTAAGTTGCATAATCGGTAATTGAAGGAAATAAGTCTTACTCT
>CADBRB010000297.1 GCA_902796955.1 uncultured Ruminococcus sp. | reverse complement strand
GATTTGCGCTCTTACGTGCATCAATCAGCCAATCCCTCAAAATATCACCTCCTGTTTAGTTTTTGCTTAACCTATCGTTAAGTACGTGAGGATAATAGCACACGCTTAACTAGCTGTCAAGCTTTTTTGAAAAGAAAGACATTATTTTGTGAAGTTGTAACATTTCGTAATCCTCTTGACATTTAGTTAAGTATCTGCTATATTCTTATTAACAGTTAGTTAACGGGAGGCACAGACTATGATTTACATGAAAAGGCTCCGCATGAACAAAGGCATCACAATGAAAAAACTCGGAGAGCTTGTCGGTGTCTCCGAATCTGCAATCAGTCAATATGAAAATTTAAAGAGAAGGCCGGAATATGAGACGCTACTTCGTCTATGTGAAGAACTTGGGTGTAGTGCGCCAGACCTATTTAGAGACGAGTCTGAAATCATCAAACGCGATGACGATTATTATGATTTGATTGAGGAACTTCAGCTTTTGCGTGATCGTGAAGATCTTCGTGGACTGTTGCGCGCTTCATCTAGGCAAAAGCCGTCCACGGTAAAAAAAGTACAAGAAATGTTTGAGGCAATGGAGGAAGGGTAATATGCCTTTAGAAGGTTCCGATTATTTCATCTATGTTCTACAGTTACCAGATGGAGTGCCGGGAGCCATCCGATTGAACAGTGACAACACATACAGCGTCTATTTAAATCCTGAATATGACATTAACAGTCAGATTGACACATACGAGCATGAACTATGGCACATTATTAATGATGATCTCCACGGTGAGAAACGTATTGAAGACCTTGAGAAACAGTTGAGGAATGGAACATGAAAATACCTGAGCCTCGAAAACTGCCATCGGGAAACTGGTTCATCCAATTGCGCTTGGATGGTAAGAGCATTCCAGTCACTGCTGAATCTCCAACCGAATGCAAAGACATTGCGGCAATGATCAAGTCTGAACATCGTGTTGGTCGAAGGGCAATAAAAAAAGCGCCGAAGGAGACAACATTGGCAGATGCGATGCAAAAATACATCGATGCATCCAGAGCAACGTTATCTCCCTCGACGTTGAGAGGGTATTCCGTTTATCAAAGGTCCAGATTCCCAAAATACAGAGATAAGAAACTTTCGGAAATCAACTGGCAGAAAATGATAGACGATGATTTGAAATTGGTTAGTGAAAAAACAGTGAAAAACGCATGGGGCTTTGCCCACGCCGCTCTCAAGCACATTGGATACCCAGTCCCCAATGTCCGTCTGGCAACTGTTCCGATCAACGAGATTTCTTTGCTACAGCCAGAGGAAATTAAACCATTCTGCGCCGCATGCAAAGGACGTTCCTATGAAATCCCCGCGCTGCTCATGCTCAATGGCCTACGATTATCAGAAGTCCGTGCGCTTGACTGGAAGAACATCGACCTCAAAAAGGAAACCATAGATGTGCGCGGTGCAAATGTCAAAGGCGAAGACGGTTATGTAATGAAAAAGACCAACAAGAACAGCACCTCAACCAGAGTGGTCCCGATCATGATTCCGCAGTTACTAGACGCGCTCAAATCAGCAGATAACAAATCCGGTCTTGTTACCACCATTTCACCTTCGTCACTTCTCCGTGATGTAAAACGTGCATGTGAACGAGCGAATGTAACCGTAGTAAGCAATCACGGATTGAGGCACAGTTGGGTGTCACTCGGATATTCTTTGCATATCCCAGAACGTCAACTGATGACATGGGGCGGCTGGTCCGATTACACAACCATGCATAAAATCTACATTCGACTTGCCGCATCAAGCGAATTTTCCGCGAAAGAAGCGATGGTAAAGTTCTTCCTAGATCCGAAAAAATAGCAACATGGGATAGTAACCCACAAGCACTAAAAACAACTCCATTAGCATTTTAGCCATTAGCATTTCATTTTTCCCATGTATGATTATTCGGTCACAGCTTGGACAATATGAACAATTATGTGATAACCGTTTTGCGCAGAATAGCCAGAAAAAACAAGAAGAGAGGCCCTAAACACTGGACCTCTCCTCTATTTTGTGCTGTTTGGTACGGCTGACGGGATTCGAACTCCCATGCCATCGCGCATAGGCGGCTAAACAAGGGCTTTCTCACGATGCCACATACAATTTATTAGCATTTTTAAAAAGAGCGGGAGACATTTCGTCTCTCGCCCTCTTTGTTTTACTGCTGTTC
>CADBRB010000296.1 GCA_902796955.1 uncultured Ruminococcus sp. | reverse complement strand
ACGCTCGATAAGGACGGCGAGCCGGGCGAGGGTAAGGTGTTCAGAGATCTTGACGAAGCCATAATGGCATATGAAACGGGAGTTATCAGCCTGCACGCAAAAATTAAGGTGCGCAGAACTGTAGAGATAGACGGTGAAACAAGATGCGGCATAATAGATACAACGGTAGGACGTATAATATTTAACCGCCCGATACCGCAGGATTTGGGCTTTGTAGACCGCACAGTTGAAGAAAACAAGCTTAAGTTTGAGATAGAATTTCTTGTAGGCAAAAAGCAGCTTGGTAAGATAATAGACAAGTGTATAAGAATACACGGCACTCAAATTACTTCTGAGGTGCTTGACAATATTAAAGCGCAGGGCTATAAGTATTCCACAAAGGGTGCTATAACCGTTGCTGTATGCGATGCCAAGATACCGCCTGCAAAGAAAGAGATAATAGCAAGAGCAGAACATGAGATAGACCAGATTTCAAGATTGTATAAGAGAGGTCTTGTATCTAACGAGGAGAGATATACACGTGTTCTCAAGATTTGGGAAACAGCAACAAACGATGTTACCACAGCCTTGCAGAACAACCTTGACAGATATAACCCGATATTCATGATGGCAGACTCCGGCGCCCGTGGTAGCATGAGCCAGATAAGACAGCTTGCCGGTATGCGCGGACTTATCGCAAATACATCCGGTAAGACGATAGAAATTCCTATCAGAGCTAACTACCGTGAAGGACTTAACGTTTTGGAATACTTTATTTCATCACGTGGCGCAAGAAAAGGTCTTGCCGATACGGCACTGCGTACAGCCGACTCAGGTTACCTTACAAGACGTCTTGTAGATGTATCTCAGGATGTTATTATCCGTGAGGACGATTGCCATACTACAGAGGGTATAGAGATAAGTGAAATCAGAGAGGGCAAGGAGCTTATCGAGAGCCTGCATGAGCGTTTGATAGGCAGATATCTGTGCGAAGATTTTGTAGACCCGAATACAGGCGAGGTGCTTGTTTCCAAGGATGTAATGATGAACGACGCCGAAGCCGACAAGATAGTAAATACAGGAGTAGAAAGAATAAAGATTCGCTCAATACTCCACTGCCGTGCAAAGCACGGTGTATGCAAGTGCTGCTACGGCTCTAACCTTGCAAACGGAATGCCTGTAACCGTGGGCGAAGCTGTTGGTATAATTGCGGCTCAGTCTATAGGTGAGCCGGGTACTCAGCTTACCATGCGTACATTCCATACGGGCGGCGTTGCCAGCGCAGAGGATATTACACAGGGTCTTCCACGTGTTGAAGAACTGTTTGAGGGACGTAAGCCGAAGCATCTTGCAATACTCAGTGAAATTGCAGGTGAGGTTCGTTTTGAGGATATCAAGGGTAACCGTCACGCTGTTATATACAATAAGGAAACCGGCGAGGAGAAATCTTATCTGATTCCGTTCGGAAGCCGTTCAAAGGTTGAAGAGGGTCAGATAATCGAAGCAGGCGATATGATAACCGAAGGCTCCGTAAACCCGCACGACGTGCTTGCCATAAGAGGCGCAGACGCCGTACAGGATTACCTTATTCAAGAGGTACAGAGAGTTTACCGTATGCAGGGTGTTGATATCAACGACAAGCACATCGAGGTTATAGTACGTCAGATGATGAAGAAGGTAAGAGTTGAAGATGCAGGTGATACTAAACTGCTCCCAAGCTCACTTGTTGATAAAAACGAATTTATCACTGAAAATGAGCTTATTCGCGAGCGTATACAGAACGGTGAAACCGAGCTGAAAGAGGCAACCTGCACGCAGATGCTTCTCGGTATTACCAAGGCTTCACTTGCTACGGATTCGTTCCTGTCCGCCGCATCATTCCAGGAAACAACAAGAGTTCTTACCGATGCCGCAATCAAGGGCAAGGTTGATCCGTTGCTCGGACTCAAGGAAAATGTTATCATCGGTAAGCTTGTACCTGCCGGTACGGGTATGAACCGCTACAGCGGCGTTGAGATAGAGGAGAAAAACCCCGCTATCCCGTCAAATGTAATTCCCGTCAGCAGCGACAGCTACTACAATACTCCCGAAGCCCCGGCAGAAGGATAAAGATTAAAAAATGAGAGGACAACAGATTTGGTCTGTTGTCCTCTTTTGAATATAGGATTTAAACATAAAACCCCCTCCGGATTCCCGGAAGGGGTGAAATTTGATAATATACTGATTATCTCTTGCTGAACTGCGGTGCTCTACGTGCAGCCTTAAGACCGTATTGAACTACTCTTAATCCCGTTTTCCCTTGATATTCAAGCACTTTTCGGGTTTCTGGATAGCATTTGTCCTACCCATTAACACAAGAAATGGGTGCATTTCTCAAACTGCAACCGGCTGATTGAACGCTGCATTTACTACTCCGCAAAGTTCTTCGGGCTTATTATACTTAATCTTTGCGTAAATGTCCATAGTTGTTTTGCTGTTCTCATGTCCAGCCAGATACTGAACCGTCTTGGGATCTACTCCGGCATACAGAAGGTTAGTGATATAGGTGTGACGCAGTTGGTGGGGTGTCACATCAAAATCTATGCTGTAAACAATATTCGGGTTGTTCTTCTGATGACTTCCTAATGTCGGGTTGACTGTGCATTTGATACTCTGTCCATTTATATATTTATAATAGGTTCTTTCTTTTGCTTTACGAACTTCAACATACTTCCAAACTCTCTGGAACTGTGAGTACGAAAGGGGTTCTCCGTTGCTGTCTGCAATCACAAAATCAGATTTGGATGTGGCTTTGACTTCAAGCAAACAATCAACAAGGCATTTCGGAATTGGAATATCACGCCTTGCAGCTTTGGTCTTGAGAACCGTGGAAATCTCCGGTCTATTCTTCACTGAACGCCATGCCCTCTGTACTGAAATATAGGGCGTTGGTGCATCAAGATACACACAGTCCCATTGCAGCGCCAGTATTTCCTCTCTCCGCAAGCCGGAATACAGACCGATCATAATGAATACATACGGCGGAAGCCCTTTGACGGTATCCAGAAGCACCCTTGCCTGCTCATCCGTCAACGCATCTTTCTTCTTGGTCGGGTTTCCGCCTTTTGCGGAAATTCCAGCAGATGGGTTATAGTCAAGTAATTGGCTGCGTTCTGCTGAGTAGAAAATACACTTAAAAAGCATATTAACCGTATTATATAGACCTTCCGATTTTTTAGACACCGGCACAAGTGCAAGACGGATGTCATCAGCAGTCACATCGGACATATACATATCCCCCAATGGCTTCACTATGTAGTTGTTCATTGCGTTGGTATATCCCTTTAAAGTAGCCGCAGAAATTTTCGCTGACTTCATAAACAACCATTTTTCACAATACTCCGCAACAGTCGGGTTCTTTCTGCGAAAGATCATATCCTCCACCTGCTGACGAGCTTCCAGCTCCTTTTGATATAATTCCTCGCAGGTTGTAGCATATAAACTGACCTGCTTGCCATCGGCATCCATAATCCTTGTTCTGTAATACTGAATACCGCTTCTCATAACTGTTCCATACTGAGGTACGCTTGTCTTTTTCTTTGCCATAGTAATCATCCTTTCATTATGTTGTATTAGCATTGCCATCCTCTTTTTATCAGAAATCAAGAAATTCATCAAAGGTGCGATCTATGTAAAACGCAGAGAGCGAGGAATCAAATCCCCGCTCTCTGCCTTTCTTCCGATATTTTGTTGTTATACGGCATCTGCATCCCATTGGGCAAATGCGCCACTCATTGCTTTGACCATCTCATCCGGTCTGTTATATTTCACTTTTGCGTAGATGTCCATGGTAATCTTGCTACTTTCATGCCCTGCAAGATATTGAACCGTCTTGGGATCTACCGACGCATGAATAAGGTTCGTGATATAAGTGTGACGCAGTTGGTGCGGCGTCACCTCAAAACCCAGACTATAAACCACTTTGCCGTTATGCGCCGCTTTCTCTCCGAGTACCGGTTTTACGGTATGCTTTACACGCACACCATCTTCATATCTGTAATATGCCCGTTCCTTGGTTGTCCGGGTAACGATATACTGCCATAGCCGCTTAAACTGCGTGTAGGACAATGGTTCGCCGTCCCGGTTTGCAACCACATATTCCGAAGTGGAATTTGCCTTTGCTTCACGCAGGCACTCTGCCAGACAAACCGGCAGGGGAACATTTCTCTCTGCCGCCTTTGTCTTTAGCTCCGTAAGAATAACCGGTCTGTTATGCTCCGTATGCCATGCTCTACGCACAGTCAGATACGGCGCATCCGTATCCAGATATACAGAGTCCCATTGCAAAGCAAGGATTTCTTCACGCCGTAATCCTGCATACAGACCAATCATAACAAACACATAGGGCGGCAAACCTTTGATAGCACTCAAAAGCTGCTCCGCCTGTTCATCCGTCAGTGCTGTTTTATCCGTTTGAGGAACACCGCCACCCTTTGCAGTCAGATATATCGTCGGGTTTTCATCAATGATCCGGCTTTCTTTCGCTGCCCGAAAAATAGATTTGTAAAGCACAATGACGGACTTATATACCGATGCCGACTTCTTGGATACCGGGACAAGCGCCACTTGAATATCATCTAATGTTACATCAGCAATGTGCTTATCACCTAATTCGCTGATAATGTGGCGTCTGACTTTAGAAGTATAATCGGTCAATGTGGTGGCTCGCACATGAACCGATTGCATTGTCAGCCACTTCTCACCATACTCTGCAACAGTAGGGGATTTTCTACGGAATGAAGCATTGTCGATTTGCTCCAATGCTTCCATTTCCTTATCATAGAGTTCTTCACGGGTTTTTCCGTAAAGGGAAATTCGCTTTCCCTCGGCATCTATTATCGTTGTTCTGTAATAGGTATGCCCATTTATCTCGGCTGTACCGTATCTTGGAATACGCTTTCTTTTTGCTGCCATTTTATCACCTCCAAAAGTATTCGCAGCGCTTCTACCATTGTTTTATCAAAATAGCCCGATTTCATCAAAGGTGCGATTTTAGTCTTTTTTACCATTTCGCACATTTCGATAGGTTGACCTTTTCTCCAATGGTTTTGCCCGGTGCGTACTTTTAGCGATATATTCCTGCAGGCCAGTGTCTGTAAAATAGACGCAGCCGTTTGGCACATATTGAATATAGGAAATCAAGCCGTTGTTTCTGGCTTCATCCAGGGTGGCAATGCTGATCCCCAATATTTTTGCTGCCTCCTTACGAGTAATCAGTTTTTCCATTTAGCTGTCACTTCCTTCCTATTAAAAGAGCGTGGTAAATTACGCTGCGTTTAGTCAGGTGATTATTTCTTTACCACGATATAATCATAACCTCTGCGCTGATTGCAGTAGGTACAGGTTTCTTTCTCGATTTGGTTGGGATCGGCCCTTTTCAAATGATAAGCACCTGTGCCGAAGAAATTATCAACACAGGTGCTGCAAAGGCATAATGTTAATTTTTGTGGAGCTGGGTCAATCAGTCCGATGCTGATTGCAAGCGCATGGTTAATACCGGCAATATGCTTTTCGGACAGTCTGCCAATACGCTGTGCCAGCCGGTGCTTGTCAATGGTTCTAATCTGCTCCAGAAGTACCACAGAAGGCTCCCTAAGCCCGTCCTCGGCGTTAATGTAGTAATGCGTGGGTAATTTGCTTTTGCCATCAATGCGGCTGGAAATGGACGCTACAATGACGGTAGGACTGTATCTGTTGCCTACATCATTTTGGATAATAAGAACCGGCCGATACCCCTCCTGTTCGGAGCCGATACCTCGACCCAGATCGGCGTAATACATTTCGCCTCTCAAATATGTTTTGTTCATGTATTGAAACCTCCTTTGAATTTTAGGCGATATGTACCGCCTATGTAGGAGGTCAAGCGACAAAACAATATAGGAGTTGAAATGTTGTTTACACACGTTGTCCGATAACTGTCCGCCGCCTGACCTTATGATAAAGAGATTTCATTTGTCCTCGACACCCCAAATCTCCATTGGGAAGTCATCAAGCGGCTGACAGCGTATCAGCTCCACGGGAATTTCACCCTCACATGGTTCTCATGCAACCGCCCCCATTGCCTGCGACGGCTTCACGCCGGAACACGCTTATCACGCTCGGACTGTGGCTGGACGGGAGTCTCATTGTCCCTATTGCTGGTCATGGCCATGCCGGGAGCTACCCGACACTTATAGCCGACTGTTAATCGCTCCATGACGGAAATATGAAAGCACACAGACATTAATCTAATAGGTGAAATCTTGTTGCTTCATCTTCCCGGCACATCGTGGCGCAGCAGCTAAGGTGGCTTATGCTCATCGCAATGACAATAGGATCGTACTTGATGAATGGGTATTTGGTTGTCAAGGAACACCCCATTCGCCGTACATACGGAAAACGGGCAAGAAGCTATCCGTGGCTTCTCACCCGTTTCCTCACTCAAAGGGCAAAAGTTAAGCCCCTTTCGGAAAATTATTCAATTATTTTTTTCAGAGCTGCCAACGCTTTATCAATGGTGTACTTGACGGCAACCTTGCTACACCCATCTAAATCAGCAATCTCCTGGTATGTCAGATTACCAAAGTAGTAGAGGGTCAACCTGCGTCGCTGTACTTCCGGGAGGTTAACGATAGCCCTATGTAGCATTTCGTTTTCGATATGCCGAAAGACTTCTTCCTCTACGGTTTCCCTGCGGTGTATTGCTCTGGCATTT
>CADBRB010000295.1 GCA_902796955.1 uncultured Ruminococcus sp. | reverse complement strand
TTTTCTAAATCTTCTTGTAAATCCACACGAAATGTTGTGCCATCTTGTAAAGTGACAATATTATACATGTGAGGACATTTTCTCATATTGTGGGGATCAACTTTAGAAGATATTTGTATACCTCTTGATTTTAAAATTTTTGTTAGTATTAAAGAGAAAGTTGTGCATAAAGATTCGCCAGTTTCCATAGTTTCTTCTATGACACTTGGAACTTTACTAGCTTTATATATATCTTGTCTTGTTTTAGAATTTCCAAATGCATATTTTAAATTGAAACTAAATCTATTTCCTAAATCCATATATACATATCTAATTATTTCTAATTCACTTAAATCATGTTCATCAACATATTTTTCTAGATTTTGAATATATTGTTCTAAATTGCTCATAAATTCACCTTCTTCTTTATGTAGTCTTATTTAACATTATATAGTAAAATCAATAAAAAGTCAAATTTTAAGCGTTAAAAATAAGAAAAGGTTTACAACACAAAAAATAAATGATATTATTATAACACATAGAGTAAAAATAAAACTCATTTGAATAAAAAGTAAAACTCATCATAAAATAATAAGCAAAAGAAATAAGAGAGAATTTTTATGTAGGAGAAAATATATGATAATTTTTTCAATAATAGGAGCTTTAATTGGTGCTGGATTTGCATCTGGGCAAGAAATGTACCTGTTTTTCTATAGGTTTGGAGGCTGGGGAATATTTGGATTAATATTATGCAGCATATTAATAGGACTTGTAGTATACAAAACATTTTCTATAATATATAATAGTAAACAAAATGGAAAAGAAATAAAAGACTATCAGGATTTTTTAAATGAAATATTTTATAAAAACAGAAAGCCACCAAAGAAAAAATATTTAAATTTAAGCTATATATCAAATATAATAATAAATGTATTTTTATTAGTCACATTTTATATAATGATTTCAGGTTTTGGAGCATATTTTGAGCAAGAATTTGGATTTAACAAATTTATAGGTGCAAGCATACTTGCTGTAGCATGTTTCTTTATACTTATAAAAGACATAAAAGGAGTAGCAAAAGCAAATTCAGTAATAGTGCCTGTGCTAATTACAATTATATTTATTATTGGAATAAAAAATTTAAATAGTACACAATTAAATAGCATACAATTTAATTGGAATTATAATTGGATAATTCAAGCAATAGTATATTGTAGCTATAACATGATTCTAGTAGTTCCAATATTAGTGGAACTTGGAGAATATATAAAAAGCAAGAAGAGTATTACAATAATTTCTATATTAAGCAGTGTTATAGTATTTGTTTTAGCTTTTAGTATATTTTTACTATTAACAAATGTAAATACGGATTTTTCAA
Organism: uncultured Ruminococcus sp.; assembly: GCA_902796955.1. Lineage (GTDB taxonomy): Bacteria > Bacillota > Clostridia > Oscillospirales > Acutalibacteraceae > RUG14223. Next base: position 784 of record CADBRB010000295.1, on the reverse strand, counting down.
AATTAGAAATGCCTGCAATATATGCAATAGACCATGCTTTTCCAGCATTTAGGGCAATATATGGAATTGTTATTTTGCTTTCAATATTTACAACTGCAATTTCTATAGGAATAAGCTTTTTAAAAAATGTTTCAAAAGACAAAAAAAGTTTTCCTCAATTTGTTGGACTTATGTGCATAAGTGGTGTATTAATTTCAAATATAGGATTTGCAAATTTAGTAAAAATGCTATTTCCTGTATTTGGATATTTAGGAATTTTGGAAATTTTATGCATATTAAAGAGAAACTGATTTGACAAGGTTTTATGTAGATGGTATAATTATAAAGCAAAAGCAATACAGCTTATTTATTGGAGGTGTTTTATGCAAAATCCTGAAAATTCAACAAAAGGAAGGAATCGGTTGAGTCAGAGCATTGAACTTTTGCAAAATGCAAAAGATCAAGAAGCTGGAATGCGGGCTGTGCAAGAAATGAAAGTTCAAGTTCACAGCATGAGACGACAGCTTACGATGGCAGAAGACGCTATCTGGGAGCTCCAAAGGTTTTTGGAAAAAAATAAAGACGTGAAAATCTCTGGAGAATCCATGATGGAAGATGAAGCTTTTACTGAGAAAATTGAGGAAACTGTTGAGGTTTTGAAAGGAGTATTTGGATAATAGGCACAAAATTAAGGGGATGTATAATACATCTCCTATTTATTTGACATAATTTGCATAAAATGGTATAATATATTAGTCAGGCAATAAGCTTGAATAAATATATGGAGGTACACTAAAGTGGATGT
>CADBRB010000294.1 GCA_902796955.1 uncultured Ruminococcus sp. | reverse complement strand
GTCCTGTAATAGCGGCACTGGCGGCTATCTCGGCGGTTTCCTTGTCACGTATCTCACCTATCATGATTATATCCGGGTCCTGACGCAAAATGGAACGAAGCGCAGACGCAAACGTAAGGCCGGCCTTATCGTTTGTTTCAACCTGTGTTATACCGGGGATTATCATTTCAACAGGGTTTTCAACTGTGATGATGTTTATATCATCTCTCATAACCTCTTTGAGCGCCGTATACAGAGTAGTCGATTTACCGCTTCCAGTTGCACCGGTCAGCAGTATAATACCTCTGTTGCTCTTAAGAAACGTATTGAATTTTTCAAGATTCTCAGGTAAAAAGCCTATTTCCGTCTTTTTTAGCGAGATGCCGAGAGCTGTTGTGATTCTCATAACAATCTTTTCACCGAAAACCGACGGAAGAGTAGATATACGCATATCAACATCTGTAGTACCTGAGCGGTAGTTAATTCTTCCGTCCTGCGGCAAACGCTTCTCGGCAATGTTCATACCGCCTATAAACTTAATACGGCTTGTAACCGACGGTATCAAATCCGGACTTGAGTCCATATATTTTATAAGCTTGCCGTCTACACGGAAGCGGATTATCATTTTCTTTTCCAGAGGTTCAATATGTATATCACTGGCACGCATCTGTATTGCGTCATCTATCATATTATTGACAAAGCGTATGATAGGCTGATCCTCATTTTCAACCGATTCATTATCGGTACTTTGGCTTTTTGCCTGCTGAGAGCCTATATACTCCTTTGCGTCCTCCAATGCTTTTTGTGATGAATACAGCTCACGCTGTTTTTCCTTTATTTTGTTTTTCTCGGCAATCACAGCAACTATGCGGAGCTTTGTATATGCTCCTACGGCATTTATCGCCTTATAGTCCAAAGGGTCGGAAACCGCAACGGTAAGCACCCTGTCCGCCATAGATACCGGAACTATCATATTTGAGGAAGCCACCTGCTCAGGTACAACCGATGCAAGACCGTCCTCTATCCTCGTAGTTTCCAAGTCTATATATGGAATTGAAAATTGCTTTGCAAGAGCCTTTGAGATTTGTCTTTCGGAGATAACTCCGTCCTCTATAAGGATTTCACCGATTCTTTTAGCTGTTCCCTTTTGCTTTTGCAGGGCACTGTTCAAAACATCCTGTGTTATATCTCCTGCTTCAACTAAAATTTGCCCAATTTTTAAATTTGATACTCTCATACACTACCGGGTACTACCCGACACCTCTTTCCTGTATTTTTATATTAAACTCCGTATAACGGCTGACCACTCATTTACATATGCGTTCAACCAGTTAAAAGATTAAACCGATATACCAAAAAATAAATTTGTTTATATATCCTCCAAACATCAGGTATGCCGCCGCCGCTGCACATATATACGGTCCCATCGGATAATACCTGTCTTTTTTATACTTTTTTGCGATTAGCATTGGCATAAAATGAAAAAATGCAACAAGCACCGTAAGATATATAAGCACAAATATCCCCGGCACACCGGTAAGTATTCCCAAAGCCGCAAAAAGCTTTAAATCTCCAAAGCCGATACCTATCTTTTTAAAGGCAAGCTGAGAAAACAGATTTATCAAAATAATAATGCCCGCACCGCAGGTACAGCCCAAAAGCGGCATATACCATTTTGCACATAAAACGCCCTGCGAGTTTATATCATATATGGCTCCCGCAACGGCAATTACCGCAAGCACCGCCGTAAACTGGTCGGGAATGATGGTATACCTCACGTCGGAAATACATATGGCGGCAAGCACAGTAATAACACCGTCAAAAATCAGGCTGTACAGAGTATATCTGTATACCATAAACGACAAAACATACGCCGCCGCCAGAATAGCCCAAAGTGTTTTTCCTGTTTTTTTGTAATCAAATCGTTTGCCAAACATATCCGCCGTAGGCTCTTCGCCATAGTCGCAAAACCATTTTGCGGGCAGTATGTTCATCAGCTTACACAAAGCAAGCGATGCGGCCCCGCCGAGCGCAATACACAAACCCATTGCGGCAACGTCCCAAACTGAGTTTATGAGCATAGTTTAAATCACCTTAATTTTATTATTCCGGGCTGTACATCTGCAATAAAAGCCGGAAAATACAGACCTCCTATTTTTTACGCCAAGCTTTTAAAGTAATACAGATTTCCGCTGAAAGATACCTGATAATCGCCTTTATAGTACACGTATCTTCCCTCGACCGTTTCCTTGTCTATTACTCTCAGGCTTACATTCGTAAAGTTATATCTGCCCTTGGATTCTGATTCAAGGTACTTGAACATAGATATCATTTTGTCCCTTGACATAGTATAACGTATCTGCATCGGAATATCACATAAAACCATGTTTGAAGAAGTTATAGACTCCCTGTGTATATTTTCTTCCGGTACGTTGACGCTTTCTATTTCAATGTTGAGCAGACTGTTCATATATGTCAAATCGGTAGAAAAAGACGATTGCGTTACTGTGGTTGCTTTTTGCAATTCCTGCCACTGCGCCCTCAATTTCTGCATTTCCTCTTTAAAATCCTGAAGCCTTGCATAATGCTCCTCGTACTTTTTTATTGTCTGTTCAGCCTGCAAATGTTCAAAATCCGCATTCGGTTTTTTCTGTTTGTACGGCAACGTTACATAAAACGTAAAAATCAGAGCTGCAACAACAAAGAGTATAAGTACAAGTGCATAATTAGGTATTTTTTTTGCTCCGTTCATTATTAATAGCCCCCCTCTTCATTCTCGCCGCCATATTCACCGTAATTCTCGTCATTGTTTTCATCATAATTTTCGTCATTATTCTCGTCGCTGTTTTCGTCTTCAGTTTCAAAGCTGCTCTCTTCGCCGGCTTCCGACGATGCATCTTCTATGTTTTCGGAGGAAGCATTCTCCTGTGAGCTTACCGACTCACCGGAGCTTGTATCTTCGCTTTCAGATGACGACGTACCGTCATCTCCCTCGGCAGAGCTTTCGCTGCCTGTGTATTTCTCGTTATCCTTTTCCGGGAAAACATAGTTATCAGTGTTTATCGAAAGTGTGACCGTACAGTTATATGAGCCGTTGCTTCTGTCAACGCTTGCTCTAAACGGTACTCTCACTTCAAAATTCTTATCCAGCTCAATATTATTTCTAAGCTCGGTAAACTTGTTGTAAGAGGCGATTTTAAAATTTATGTCTATCAAATTTTTATTAAAATCAAAATTATATGTTATTGCTTCGCCTCCGTTAGACGTTATAGCGTCTATCGTTTTATCTACTATCGAAAAGGCGTATGAGCCTTCAGGCAAAAGTGCCTTATCCGTATTTGCATTTGTAATCTGCTTCATGAGTGTTGCACGTTCCTCAAGCAGACTTTTTACGGTATTGTATTTCACATCATTGAGCTGCTTATCATCACTGCTCTTTCTAATGTGCATCATTATAGAGAGAGTTCCGAAAACACCCATATATACCGCAATAGCTACCATCGCAGCATAGCATACGTATTTGCCTATGTTTACGTTTCTCTTTTTAACGGTTCCTATACCGAACAGCATATTATCGTCAATACCGTTGCAGTAAGTCATCATAT
>CADBRB010000293.1 GCA_902796955.1 uncultured Ruminococcus sp. | reverse complement strand
CTACCGTTTACGTATATAGCTTTTTATCTTCATAAATATTCTATCAAAATATGATAAGCTTGTCAAGAAAAGTACAGTTTTGTAACTATTTATTGAAAAGATGTAAAAGCATATGTATTTCGATTAAATGTTAAGCGTGCAAGCCTAAACTCATTTAAGCATGACTTTCATTTGGGTATTTGTATACCTAAACAATACAGTTCTATTTTAGCTATTATCATGGCGATTTTGTCATAAACAGTAGATATTAAAGAGAGTAGTTTAAATAAAAAACGACCAATAGCAAAGCTACCTGCACATCCATCTTCATAATCTTTGCTATCAGCAGTTCCAAAAGATACAAGACAAAGAACAAATGCTATTACTATACCAGCCACTATTTCCAAAACGATTGCAAGTATCGATGCAGCCTTTAGAGAGAATGTTAAACAGGCTATTGACATTAACAGGCGTTTATTGCTGAAGATGATATTATTAAACTTATCACCCCAGCGTGAATACTCAATGGCAATAAACCAATCTCCAATAATTGTATTGCATCCGATAGTCAACATGAATATATCCAAAAGCAACACAATCGCTCCAGCTTCTGGAAGTAGAGCGGCTGTTATTAAGACCCCTAACAACGCATTTAGTACTATAAAGAAATATACCATTAGTAATCCTCCTATACTGTTCAAAAAATGTTTTGTGGCTTTAACACAATATGGGAGCTTACATTTTCTTATAAAAATAAAAAGTGCGTCAACCGAAGTCGACGCACAAAAACGCAAACTCCAATTGTCGCCAAACAAATTTAAATAGAATTAAAGCAACTCTGCCATAATCATTTAAAGGAATTTGCATTTTTACAAATTTAAAAAAGATTATGACAGAACAAAGCAATTTATTCATAATAAAATAAGTTGCTATAAATTCTATTTATTAAATTTGTTTGGCAACTTTAGTTTATAACTTTTTGAAATAAAAGTCAATAGTGCTTTTCTGAATAACTCAAAATTTAGCATAAGTATTCCTGAAATAAAAAAGAGAATAAAGATACAAAAAAGTAGCTGTTACAAAAACTTATTTGCGACAGCTACTCTTTTGCATTTGCTCCGAAAACTTTCCCTATGTTTTTGTTATATTTTTTCAGGCGGCGGCATATTCTTTAACATGACAAAACGAAAGGACGTAAGAATATGGACAAAGCTACCGATATTCGATTTGATACGGCAGTTTCCTGCCTCGGTAAAAAGCTGAAGCTTATTTGCGATACTGTTCCGTTTGAGATTAAAAGCTCATGTACCGAAATAAGGCTTAGAATAAACAAACCTGTTGAGATAATCACAATGAGCGGACGTGTGTATATAACTGACAGCGGGATATCGGAATCTGCTGAAAACTGTGACGATACTTTAATAAGAAAAACTGATTTGCTTAACACATTCCACAGTATATGCGGTTATTCGGTACACAGCCATACGGAGGAGATAAAAAATGGCTTTATAACGATAAAAGGCGGACACAGAGCGGGAATATGCGGCACGGCTGTTTTTACGGACGGCAAGATTTCATCTGTCAAAGATATATCATCTTTGAACATAAGAATCGCCAGAGAAATAATGAATTGCGCCGGCAAGCTGTATTACATATTAAAAAAAGAGCGGTGCAGTATGCTGATAGCCGGCAAGCCTTTAAGCGGAAAAACTACGGTATTGCGTGATCTTGCACGATTGCTGTCAACCGAGAGCAAGGTTTCCGTGATTGACGAGAGGGGCGAGCTTGCCGGAACTTATTTGACAGTGGCGCAAAATGATTTGGGAATGTGCGATGTTTTTAACGGCTACGGCAAGTCGGACGGCATAGTACACGCAATCCGTGCCATGTCGCCGGAATATATAGTATGTGATGAGATAGGAGGTAAAAAGGACGCCGAGTTTATTGCCGATGCGGCAAACGCCGGTGTAAATATGATAGCGAGTATTCACGCTCAAAGTATGGAGGAGCTTTTAAGACGGAAAAACACGTCACGGCTCTTTGAGTCGCTCAGCTTTAAATATATCGTTTTTGTGGATAAAACCAAGGATTTTGTAATATACAGGGAAAAGGAGCAAAGGCAAAATGAAGCTTTTGGGTATGATTCTGATAATATTTACAGGTGCGGCAACGGGATTTACTATGAGCGGCAGACTTAAAACCAAGGTGAGATTTTTTGTAGAGCTGAGTATCTTTATATCTCAACTGAAAATAAAGATACGTTTTAGCGGAGATACCGTTCAGGAATTGCTCGCAAATGCCGGAGGAGTGTATCTGTTAAAAGAGCATTTAAACATGGTCCTGCGCCTTATGGAGCAGGGGGAAAGCTTTGTTTCGGCATGGAATACGGCAAGCGAAAAAACAGCATCCGTCTATTATCTTGCGGCTGATGATAAAAACCTGCTCATGCAGTTCGGTATAGGTTTGGGCATCAGCGATGTACAGGGACAAATCACGCATCTTGAGCTTTGCTCAAAGCTGATAGGGACAAGGCTTGAGATAATGAGAAGCGAAGCCGTGAATAAAATGAAAGTGTACCGTTTGCTGGGTGTTTTGGGCGGAGTGGCGGCGGCGGTAATGCTCGCATGAAAGGATGAAACGAATAATGGATGTCGATATGATTTTTAAAATCGCCGCTATAGGGATTATAGTAGCTGTGCTCAATCAGGTGCTTATTCGCTCCGGCAGAGAGGAACAGGCAATGATGACTACGCTTGCGGGTCTTATAGTGGTGCTTATGATGATAATACAGGAGATAAGCGTTCTGTTTGAAACTATAAAATCCGTATTTGATTTGTAGGTGAATGATATGGATATTATAGCGATTTGCGCACTTGCAATAATTACAGCGGTTATATGTGTTATGATAAAGCGCTATTCGCCGGAAACCTCTGTAATGATGAGCATATGCGCCTGCGTAATGATATTTATGGTTATAGCTTCACGTATGTCATCGGTTTTGCGCCATGTGGATGAGTTGTTCTCATCAACGGGATTGCCGAGCGAATACTTAACCGTACTGTTTAAAACAGTAGGTATCTGCTTTATTACCGAGATAGCTGCAGATACCTGCAGAGATGCGGGAGAGAGCGCACTTGCCGCAAAAACGGAGATAGCCGGAAAAATACTTATACTCACAATAGCCCTGCCTCTTTTTGATGAGGTTATAACCACTGCTGTAACTCTTATAGGTCAGGGGTGATAATACGAAAATTACTAAGCTTTCTATATTAAAACGTATTATAATGATACTGCTTATGCTTTTCATATATTCAATAGCTCCCATGACTGTTCATGCAGATGAAATCGCTGACAGGGGAATTTTTGACGAACAGCTCCGTGAAACGGGCGCCGATGAGCTTGAATATGCATTGCCCGATGATACAAGAGAAATGTTGAACGACATTGGAGTAGACGGAGTTGATACGGACAAGCTCTCGTCACTCAGCTTTAATGATATAATTCAAAAGCTTATGGAATTGTCACGTCAGAGCGGAAAAAGTCCTCTGCGAGTATCTGCGGCGGTTTGCGCAATTTTGATAATAACCTCTGTTATAAGCGGCTTTAAAACGGCGTCTTTAAACAGCTTGAGCCATGTAACGGGTATTGTAAGTACACTGTGTATATGTACGGTATTGGTGTATCCGGTAGTTGATGTAATAACGCAGTGTGGACTGATAATAGAAAACTCGGCAAAATTTATGCTTGCATACGTGCCTGTAATGGCGGCCGTTATGATAAGCTCCGGACAGCCGATGGCGGCGGCGTCATATAAGG
>CADBRB010000292.1 GCA_902796955.1 uncultured Ruminococcus sp. | reverse complement strand
TCTGCCAAGCTTCATTCCCATTTTATGGTACATAAATAAACCTACAAGTGAAAGAATTATGCCCTGTCCCAAATCACCGAACATGATGCCGAAAAGCAGGGAATAGGTAATCGCAACAAACGGCGTCGGGTCAATCTCATTGTAATCTGGCAGACCGTACATGTCCACATAGAATTCAAACGGCCTGAAAAATCTGCTGTTTTTAAGCATAACCGGCGGGGTAAGACGTCTGTTATCCGATGCATCGCTGAAAGTACAGTCAACACCTTCAATCGGCGCAATGCACTTCTTAAACATTTCTTCGTTCTCTGACGGTATCCATCCGGCCAGAATAAAGCTCCCGTTATGATTTAAAGCATAGCTTTTAATTTGAAAGTAAGTATTAAGCTCATAAACTTTACTGTGAACAGTTTGTATCTTATTATAGTTATCGGAAATGAATGTTCTCTCTTTTTCACAACAGGTTTTATATCTTACTTCAAGAGCTTTAAGTTTTTCATTCAGATGCTTATAGTATTCTTCCGGAGTTCCCTCAAGACCCGGAATCTCAAACGGCTCAAAGTACAGTCCTGCAAATATTCTGTCTACCGTACTCGAATGTTCAACAGGGGATATATATACACCCCAATAGTGCGTTGAATCAGATGTGCATGGTATAAACATGACGTACGGGTTATCCTCGTACATACTCAGTTTTTTATAACCGTCTATGGGCAGTCTGCCAAAATTGGTTTTTATATACTTACAGGCGGAAATCTTGTTCATCTCAAGATTATATCCCAAAAAATGACCTGTACTTTCAATATTGCTTTTGCATTCCTCTATTGCAACAAGACAGTCATTTTTTTCTCCGGTAAGTTCTTTTAGCTTATCACATATAAAATCTATATATTCGCTCATCTCACTGTCGGTAGCGGTAAAGCCTCGTGTATCCACCTGTTTAACGCTTATAGAGGAAAATATCAAGGCCTCATCAAGCTTGGAAAGCAATTCCGTATATGGATTTTTATAAACAAGCGGCACAAAGCTTTTATTCTCGGAATAGAAATTTGAAGCATCATCAACCTGAAAAACTCCCGAAGAGCCGCAGGCTATGACAACATCGTCAAGTACTTCAATACTGCCAACAATGTTGACGGCTTTTAACTGCGCAACAGCCATATAATCACTCCTTTCAGTTTATATACAGAATTTGTCTTATCTGATCTACAGGCGCTTTATAGCGGATGCCTTCGATGATGTTTACAATGTTGGAAATCTCTATTTTCATCAATATAATGTAAGACATCATCACGACTATAGGATTTATCGAAAATGTCATATAGTGCTTTGCCAGTTTGTAATCAGATCTCTGTAATATCTCATAAGCATAATTGTATTTGATTTTCGGGATAATGTGACCGCTTTCGGTTTTTAGCATTATCTTAAAAATCTCATCTGTACCCGAAGCATTGCAAAGAGCATTTAACTGCTTATCGGTAAATTTTCCAAACGGAAACAAATACTTCTTAATTTCTTCAGACGAAAGTCGATAAAACTTTTTCAGTCTGTGAATGTATAAAAAATTCAGCATATCAATATGCGTCAAAAACAGTTTATACAACTCTTTTTGTGAGCTTCCGCTCGTATGATTTTTAATTATATCAATAACCGAAGCATACATATCGGTATAAAGTGCGTGTTCTATTCCGGCTATATCAAGCCTTTCGCCTTCAACAACCTCAAAGGGCTTTAAAATATCAAAGTAGCGTGATTTGCCGAGAAGCTCCAAAAAATCCGTATATGTCCTTACCTTCGGGAATCTGTGTAAATCTATTTCGGTTTTTTTATCGAAAAACTGTGGCAGAGAATAGGTATATTCCTCACTTCTGCCGGAATTTAAAAGAGTCAGAAACATTATTATTTGCTCTATCTCTATCTGCTCAATTAAATATCGGGCAAATTTTTCACCAACGCTGATTTCATATCTGCACAAGCTTGCAAAATCATAAAACAAATGCTGTTTTAAAAGTGGCTCTAATTGTTCTCGGTGCATTGCACTCTCATTATACGTAGCAAGAATATCGGCATAGCGTGTATGTGTTTTCAAGTACACCATAACGTCCGATACGGCTTCGCACTCAAGCATTGAATTAAAATCAGATTTTGTAAGCCGCTGACCGTACATTGCGTGCGCCTTTGAAAGAATCGCATTGGAGGAGTGGCCGGCAATAGACATAATATCAGCCTCCGATTACCATTTTTACTAAAGTATCAACCCATTTATCAAAGTTATCCTTATAAATGCTGTCAAGCTCTGATGAACGTTTTTTATTATTCTGTGATGTTATTTCCCAAGCCTTTTGTGCGGAAATCCGCTCTTTCTGCTCAAAATCCTTTATTCTCTTTTTAGCGTGTTTGATATAGCTTTTTTTAATCTCTTCCTCTGAATTTGCTATATCTGCCTCACATTTTATTTTTTCTTCCTCGGCTTTGGCTATAAGCTGACGTGCGGCTTCGTCCATTTCAATAATCTTAGAAATCATATTTTGCATAAAAACACCTCCGCATTATATTCTGAGATTTTAATTTTTAAGGCTTTGTATAGGTGCGGGTATTCTGCCGCCTCTGCCGATAAACACAGCAGGGGAGGCCGGATTTACATCCATTACGGGGCCGCTTCCGAGCAATCCGCCGAAATTAAGTTCATCGCCTACTTTTTTACCTATAGCAGGTATAAGACGCACGGCGGTAGTCTTAGAGTTTATCATTCCGATGGCCGCTTCGTCAGCAATAATTGCAGATATTATCTCCGGCGGCGTATCACCCGGTATATTTATCATATCCAGACCGACCGAACATACGGCAGTCATAGCTTCAAGCTTATTTAAGGTAAGCGTACCGCACCTTGCGGCATCAATCATACCGGCGTCTTCTGTAACGGGGATAAACGCACCGGAAAGACCTCCTACGTGCGATGACGCCATTATACCGCCCTTTTTAACAGCATCGTTAAGCAGTGCAAGTGCGGCAGTAGTACCGTGCGCCCCGCACATTTCAAGTCCCATTTCTTCAAGTATATGTGCAACGGAATCACCGATTGCAGGCGTGGGCGCAAGCGAAAGATCGACTATACCGAAGGGTACGCACAGCCTTTTAGACGCCTCTCTTGCCACGAGCTGACCCATTCTTGTTATTTTAAATGCAGTCTTTTTTATTAAGTCCGAAACCTCTGCCAAATCAAGATTATCGGATTTGGCAAGAGCCGCCCTGACAACACCCGGACCCGAAACGCCTACGTTTATAACACAATCAGGTTCACCGACACCGTGAAATGCACCCGCCATAAAAGGATTGTCCTCTGGGGCATTGCAAAATACAACAAGCTTCGCCGCTCCTATACAATTCCTGTCAGCAGTCAACTCGGCTGTCTTTTTAATAATTCCGCCCATCATTGCAACGGCATCCATATTTATGCCTGCCTTGGTACTTCCAATGTTTACGGACGAGCATACTCTTTCCGTGGCGGCAAGAGCCTCAGGTATGCTATCAATAAGCGCATAGTCGCCTGCCGCAAAGCCTTTTTGTACAAGAGCAGAGTATCCTCCGATAAAGTTTACGCCTATTTCATGTGCAGCTTTGTCAAGTGCTTTTGCAAATTTGACTATGCTTTGTGTTTGGCATGATGCGGCAAGCATGGCTATAGGAGTTACCGCAACTCTTTTGTTTATTATCGGTATTCCGTACTGAGCAGATATCTCTTCACCGGTAGTGACCAAATCCTTTGCATACCTGCAAATTTTATCGTAAATCTTGTCGCACGCACGATCTATATTGCTGTCTGCGCAATCAAGCAATGAGATACCCATTGTTATAGTACGTACGTCAAGGTTCTCATTGTCTATCATGTTTATAGTTTCAAGAATGTCATGTGAATTAATTATATTAAGCCCTCCCATGTGCATAAGCACAGCTAATAACTCTTATAAAAGTCAAATCTTATGCATCGAGTTGAATATATCCTCATGCATGGTCAAAATCTTTAAGTTCATTTCATCGCCAAGCTTTGTAAGCCGTTGCGACAGCTCAACAAAAGGTATATTCAGCTTATCTATGTCAACAAGCATTATCATTGCAAACAAATCCTGTAAAACGGATTGAGTGACCTCTGTGATATTTGCGTCACATTCAGCGCAGATATTGGAAACCTTAGCCAAAATTCCCACCGTATCCTTGCCGATAACAGTTATTACCGCTTTCATAAAAACATCTCCTTATATACTCACAAACTATCGGAACATCCGTCAAAGCGTGGGGTAGTGGTCAACACGGAAATTAAGCTTATCCGGATCATTTCTATGCATATACACACTTTGAACAAGTCCTACTCCGAAATACAGGCACATTGCTGATGTGCCGCCGGCACTGAAAAACGGAAGCGTAACGCCTATAACCGGCAAAAATCCCAAAACCATGCCGATATTAAGGCAGGTCTGCACCATTATCAACGCAAAGAATCCATAACACAGGAACTTGCCTAATGCATCCTCACTTTTTGAGGCTACCATTATGGCACGTATCATTATCAGGAACAGTATAGCAAGCAGTAAAAGACAGCCTATAAATCCAAGCTCTTCTCCGGCTACAGAAAAAATAAAGTCATTCTCCTGATACGGTACGATTTCAGAATCAACACGAGGTCCGTTGAAAAGACCTTTTCCGTCAAGCTGACCTGTCGCAATAGAGATTTTCCCCTGATATTGCTGCCATACAAACGGATTTGAAGCATTGCCGTCTATGTCAAACAAAGCAAGTATACGCCCCCTGTGGTCGTCATTCAAAAGATAAGTCCACACTATCGGAGCCGCACAGCCTACAGCGAGTAAAAGCACAAAGTAATAGCGAAGCGCTACCCCTGCTAAAAAAGTTATTACAACAAACATTATCAAAAATATAAGTGCGGCGCCGTCATCGCCCTGAAAATGAATAAGGATTGCCGGAACGGCAACATGGAGCATTAAACCGAGCAAAGACGTAAACTTTTTCAGCTTGCCTTTTTCCGCTAAATACGATAAATGGTAAGCCAGCGTTATTATAAAACAAATCTTTGTAAGCTCTGAGGGCTGAAATGTAAATCCGCCCGGCAGCCTTAACCATGCCTTGTCATCGGTTCCCTCAACCTGTATACCCACAAAGAAAACGAGAATCGTAAGGAACATTGCCACTCCGCCAACAGCCCACCACATTTTAGCTACGGTTTTATAGTCCATTACAGAGAGAATTATTGCTCCTATATACCCAAGCGTTGCCGCTATGATTTGCGTACTTAAATAATTATATTCAGTGGTTCTTTGAACGCTCGCTATCAGTATAGCGCCGTAAACGGTAGCAGACAGAGTGAGCAGCCAAAAGATTTTATCGGTATTTTTAATATATTCCCAAACGGCTGAAAAAAAAGCTTTCAATCATTCCACGCCTTTCGATTACCTTATTAAAACATCAGACTACGAGAGTTAAAATCTCTAAAAATCAAAACTGTATAACTTGATTTATTATACAACTTTTCGCTGGCAAATTCAAGCAAAATGTAAATTTAATCGCAAGATTTTCTCTACAAATTCTTTATATGAAGAGTAATATCTTTATCTATTCGTTAAATTTAATAAAACACTTGTCTAAAGCCCGAAAATGTGATAGAATATGTGCGGTAAATTTTAAAATCTGTTGTGTGTGCCGCATTTCCGGCGGAATCGTTTACTCTCACATACGGATTGACAAATCAATGATAACAATACAGCATATGAGGTGACAATAATTGCTGACAGATATCGAAATCGCACAGTCGACGGATATGCGCCCTATTACAAGCATAGCGTCTGACTTGGGACTGCATGAAGAAGAGATAGAACTTTACGGGAAATATAAAGCTAAAATCGACGATATCAAGGTTATGCGCAGATTAAAGGACAAACCGAACGGAAAGCTGATTCTGGTTACTGCAATAAATCCTACTCCTGCCGGAGAGGGAAAGACAACTACTACAGTCGGTTTGGGTCAAGCAATGGCAAAAATAGGTAAAAATGCCGTAATAGCTTTACGTGAGCCGTCATTGGGACCGGTTTTCGGTATAAAGGGCGGTGCCGCCGGCGGCGGATATTCGCAGGTTTTACCGATGGAGGACATAAATCTCCATTTTACAGGGGATATGCACGCCATTACATCTGCAAATAATCTGCTCTGCGCCATGCTTGACAATCACATTCATCAAGGCAATGCGTTAAACATAGATCAGCGGCGAATACTCATAAAAAGATGCCTTGACATGAACGACCGTGAGCTTCGCAATATAATTGCCGGTCTTGGCGGCAAAGCAAACGGCATACCCCGTGAAGACGGCTTTATTATAACCGTTGCAACCGAGGTAATGGCAATACTCTGCCTTGCAAGCAATATAGAGGATTTAAAGGCAAGGCTCGGCAACATACTTATTGCTTATACCTTTGAAGGAAAACCGATTTACGCTAAGGATATAAGGGCAAACGGTGCTATGGCCGCTCTTTTAAAGGATGCCGTCAAGCCGAATCTTGTTCAAACAACCGAGGGTACACTGGCAATAATGCACGGCGGGCCTTTTGCAAATATAGCTCACGGATGCAATTCCGTCATAGCGACGAG
>CADBRB010000291.1 GCA_902796955.1 uncultured Ruminococcus sp. | reverse complement strand
GCTGGTGGTGGGTTCCGATAAAATGGTTATATTTTACTGTTCCTGCATTGTTTTTTAAAGTTTTTGGACATAAAAAGCAGAGGATAGAGCAAACATACAGGTCGCTGTGCATTTGCCAGAACTGCGGCTATCAATGGATGTTGCGATAAAATGAATGAACTTGCCGTAGAACAGCATCTTTTTTGTGTATTTTAAAAACGGCTTTAAATTCGGAAAGTTGCAGATGTAAAGTTAAAATACATTACATGGTTTTACGCTTTAAATGAGCTTACCGTAAAGCAGAATCGTAGAGCAAAATCTTTTGATAAGTTTCGACTTGCAAATTCACTGTATATTTTTGGGATTTGCATTAAACTTGTCCGTTTTCGTAAGAGTTTTGCGACTGCAAATGAATCTTTTACACGATATAGAACTATTTTCTTTAAACAATGAAGCTTTTGACACAAAATACAACATTTTATCAAAACACCGCAAAGGCTTTGAGATTTTTGCGTATATAAAAGTATATCGAATTTTGTACAAAATCTTTATAACTATGCATTATTTGTACAATTCTCAAAAAATGAGAATGGATTTAACGAGTTCGGTGTTTACTTTTGACCTTTTGCGGTGTAACCTGAAATTGATTTAACTGTACGGAGGTATGTGACATGACGCTGAATGAAAGAATAAAATTCTATCGGAAAAAGATTGGTATTACTCAGAAGGAGTTGGCTGATATATTATCTGTTTCCGACAAGACGGTTTCACGATGGGAGAGCTGTAAACAGGTTCCGGATGCTCTGCTTTTACCGGATATCGCCAAAGCCTTGCATATCACAATAAATGATTTATACGGTTTGGGGGAGCAGAATGAACCAAACAGCGTAGATGAACCTACCATTACCGAAAATGATTTGCCGCTTGGTAAAGAAATCGTTGATAACAGAGCTGTTATCAAATATAAGTTAGGGATTATAATCGGCTTGGTAATAAGCTTTATAAGTACATTTTTACTTATAAACGCAGATGACGTTCCGGGAACAGATACAGGCAGGCTGATTGAAAAAATCATATTGTTTTTGGGTTGCGGAATTATATTGATATCGGAAATCGTTTATGTAGCGTCTTACAGGAACGAAACGCTAAAAAACCGATATCTGCTTTATGATATCCGGTACAGTGGTATTGCCGGAGTTTTGCTTGGCATAGTTTTTATTGCAATACTTCCGATTGCTATGGGAATGCATACGAATTATTTTTATGAGCTGTGTATAATGCTCTTTACCGGTTTAATCCTCGGTTGGATGATATATCAAAAAAGTCTTCTGAGCAAGACAGGTATTAAAACAACTAAGGTAATAAGTGTGATTTCTGTTATTGCGTATGCATTTATTGCAATTATTATGGCGTTAATTTTTTGGATTTTTAAATCATTTGATTTCACTCCATCGTTTCAAATGATGACGGGGTTTTATATACATACTTATTATGTAGATACCTACGGAGTGGGGCGGTTAGAGGCGATAGTAAGATTTTACAGCTACATATGCCTGAGTGTACAGATAGTTTTGCTGTTATTGCTGAATTATGCGGAGTTGCTGATAAAATCCGGAGCTTTAAGGAATATGACAATCGGGAACACATGAATATATGTGTTTATCTCCGCAGCTTGCGGGTATTATACTAAGTATAATTAAAACGCTTTATATAGTTTTGCACTTACAGCCCGTTTTTCAGGTCTTCCGGCTTGAAAAACGGGTTTTTATGCTCTCAAATTGAAAACTGACAAAGTAGGCTCAGGCGGACAGTGTCCGCTTGCACATCGTACTTTTGCGGCTATATACGGTACGTTTACGGTTTAAGCTTCATAGTAATACTAATTCTCAATAAAACAGATTAACATCTGTTACGTTAAATTCCGCATAACTTTGTTGTCGTCCTCGGTGCGAAGCGCACTTTAGCTTTGCGTAATCGGTTGTTGACAGAAACAAAATATTGCTCGCATTTAGAGTTTGTCGCAGTAAACAAAGTCGTAGCTTGCGGTTTATCTGTGTGCGAAGTAGGAGCGGAGCCTCTCCGCTGTGCGATATGCCGGCGGATGCCATTTTAATGATAATTAGTATTAAACGCAGGAAGTTAAGTAAATAT
>CADBRB010000290.1 GCA_902796955.1 uncultured Ruminococcus sp. | reverse complement strand
GCTCTCGGTTATGACGCTATCATACCGGAGATGCTCTCTAAGCTCCCCGATTTACTTATAGCCGTTGTGGTAATCCTCGTGCTTTCTGCATCAATGTCCACACTCTCATCACTTGTTATTGCATCCTCGTCAACACTTACAATAGATTTGCTCAAGGACAACATCATCAAGAAGATGAGTGACAAGAAACAGGTACTCATTATGCGTATATTCGTTGTTGTATTCATAGCAATTTCAGCTGTCATAGCGATATTCCAGTATCAAAGTACAAATGAAGCGGTTAAATACATCGCTCAGCTCATGGGTGTATCCTGGGGTGCATTGGCAGGAGCATTCCTTGCTCCGTTCCTGTACGGTCTTTACTGGAAAAAGGCCACAAAGGCGGCATGCTGGGTTAGTTTTGTGTTTGGAGCGGGAATAATGCTTCTCAATATGTTCTTCAGAACATCATTCCCGACATTATTACAATCCCCAATCAACTGCGGCGCATTTGCTATGCTTGCAGGACTTGTCATAGTCCCTGTTGTAAGTTTGTGTACTAAGAAACCGGACAAAAAGCTTGTGGACGAGGCATTTGAATGCTACTACAAAAAGGTTCCGGCATCACAGAAGAACTCTTTGGATTAATTTAATTTACATCATAAATGACATTAAATTAAGGGTCTGTCGCAGTAAAGAACCGCATAAAATCTGATATTCAGCGAAAAAGGTCAGTGAATTTTGACAATTCACTGACCTTTGAAGTTTTTAAGGGGAAGCCCTCACATGCAGAGCTTCCCCTCTATTAGAACAGTACACTGTAATGTTTTAATATTCACCCTTTGCCGAGCGATGCGCAACGCACACAAAAGTTGCGCAATCGGTTGTTGATGTAAGCAACAATATTGCTCACATATTAACCTTAAACGCAGGTAGTAAAGTAAATGTTTACTATAGCTCTGTGTGCGGCGTGCCTGCAGGCTCAGCCTGCCTGCGGACGGCGACAATGGCTCCGCCCTTGACCTGCAAGCCTTTGTAAAGGCTTGAGCGAAACTTTACTTTTGCTTTGGCATAAATGCGACATACCCCTTTTCAAGGTCATGATGCTGTTGTCAATCGCTGAAATCTCTGTCTAAAATCGGATTAAAGCTAAATTCCGGATAATTTTCTTTAAGCTTATCTACTATTTTTGCGACTATGGATTCACGATTTTCTTCATCAAAATCAAAAATCAAATCGAAGTATACTTCACTGTTTATTTCGTCTACATAAAATCCGTGCATTTGCAGTATATGCGGATATTTTTTAATCTCTTCCTCTATGCTCTTGCGCATTTCAGCGGATTTTGGATTAGATGTATTTGAAGCATATGCACCTATTGTAAGAATAATGCCGAAATCTGTATAAACCTCCTGCGTCAGCGCCCTTGACAGGCTGTGAAATTGTTTTACCGTAATGTCGTCATCAACCTCAACGTGAACAGAGCCAATTATCTCCTCCGGTCCGTAGCTATTCAGTATTAAATCATATGCGCCATGCACCTCTGAGTGTGAGCAGAGCTTTTCTTTTACACCATCGGCAAGCTCCTTGTCTACACGCACACCGATTATACTGTTCATCGTTTCGCCAATCATCTCAATACCGGCTTTTAGTATGAACAGCGATATAACAACGCCGACAATTCCTTCAAGGTTTAAATCGAAAATCATATTTGCAACAGCGCATAAAAAGGTTGACACCGATATAACAGCGTCAAAGTGTGCGTCTGTACCGGAAGCTGTTAAAGACTGTGAATTAAGCTCGCTTCCCTTCTTTTTAAAATAACTTCCCAAAACAAACTTAACCGCAACAGCAGCGCCTATTACAATAAGAGAAACCGCCGTGTAGGATGCTTTCTCAGGATTAATTATTCTCATTACAGATTCCTTAAGCGAGGTCAAGCCTGCAATAAGCACGATTATAGCAATCACCGAAGACGTAAGATATTCTATTCTGCCATATCCGTAAGGGTGCTTTTTATCCGGCGCACGTCCCGCAAGCTTTGTACCGATTATTGTTATGACGGACGAAAGAGCATCACTCAGATTATTCACGGCATCTAAAATAACCGCAATCGAATTTGCCATAAGACCGATAAAAGCCTTAAAAGCGACAAGGACTATATTGGTAGCTATTCCTTTATAGCTTACCTTTACAATTTCTTTTTTTCTATCCATATAAATACCTCATTTTACTGTTCAATCGGTTTTGAATACTTCAAAAATGCACATACCATAAGTACATAGCATACGGTTTTAGGCAGCATAAGCGCACCAAGCGGAGGAATAAAGCCTGCTCCTACCGTAACAGGTATATAAAACAGGAAAGACAGCGTGACATACAGCCATATGTTTTTCAGCGATTTATTATCCTTGCGTTTTGCAAAATAAAGGCAGACTATAATTGCGCCAACAACTATGAACGGCACATTGCGCAAAACTCCCCAGAACAAAGAGCTTTCGTTTTCAAGCCAGTTATTTTGCGGCATAAGGCATAATATAACTCTAACTGCCGAAAAAATGTACAGAATGTAAGCGATCCACTTTTTATATGTAATGCTAAACGCCTTTACATATATATGATATAAAATCACATAAAACACGGTCATAGTGATAGATGTAACAAGCTTGCCAACGCCCAGATAAACCGTAAAATCAGCGTCAACAAAATAATTCAGCACTCTTGGAATAAGATGAAACGCATCACCGAAGCCAAGCGTCAAAGCGGCAATACCCATTAGTCTGCTCGCCTTATCTCTGCCGATTGTCAATATGCGCAGACCTAACACTATCACCGTAATAAGATAAAGTATGTCAAATAACGATTCTCCGTATTTCATTTAAACTCACTCCCCTTTTTCAATATGGTTTATATACTTTCTCCAGCCTCCAAATGATGAAATTTCCTTTTGTCCCTTTACAAGCTCAGGCTCGCCGATTACTCCAAGAACTGTATCTCCATCTTGAAGAATTACCTTTCCTATAGACAAGCCCTGCGGTTCACCCAAGAGTACAGCCGTAAGTCCGTCATACGGCAGCTGCCAAAGCTCAACATCTACACTCACGGCATTTGCATCGTCAGGGCTTACCCGTATCATGGCGGGGTTTTTATCGTTTATGCTCCACAGGCGATAACATCTTGCCGTTTTAGTTTCGCAAAGAAATTCGGCATTTGCATTTATAAGGTTCTTTTCAAGCTCAAGCCCACGCATGAGCGTGCCGTTTACGGCTAATGTAACAGTTTTCACTTTACCACCTCAAATATGTATATTTGTAATCCAACCGCCGCATAAACAGTATCGCAAAGCGATACAGGCGGCTTTGCCGCAAAGATTTTGCAACGCAAAATCGGTTTATGCGGCTATATGTATGCGTTGCATACTATCCCACAAGCCATTTATACTTAACAACACTGTAAAGCGGTACACACGGTATTATAATCGGCGTCTTATCGTGGTATTCCTTATACTCGCCGTCACTGCCATATATGCGGTTTTGCCGTTCTTCAAGGCGTCTTGCTCCGCTGAACATCACGTAAACAATGCCCAGATAGCCTAATATTGACAATATCCATTGAGCAAACGTGGCGTAAATGGTAACTCCACCGAGAAAAACACCGGTCCACAACAAAAGCTCACCAAAATAATTGGGGCATCTAACAAATCTATACAGCCCCGTATTAACAAATCTATTCGGGTTTTTAGTTTTGGCAATAGCTTTTTGAAAATCCGCAACAGTTTCTATAACTACACCTGCTACACTGAGAATCAAGCCGATTATGAGCATAAAGTCGGTGCCTTCATCGTTGTCAAGCCTGAAGAGCAACGGCGACATCTGGCACGCATATAGGAAAGAAGCAGAAATCCAAATGCATACTTTGACGAAAAAGTTCATGTCTTTACCGGACTTTATCTCTTTTTTCATCTTTTCGTTATACGCCTTTGTCCTCTTCTCTCGCAACCATAAAAAACCGCCTAAGCGCAAGCCGTAAATCATCAGGATAACAGCTATGGTAAAAGTGCCGAAGGTCATTCTGTGATAGTACAGCACAAACATAGCCGCACTTATGCCCGCTATGGAATATCCATAGCCGAGAGAGATAAACCAAACGTACTTTTTGAAGCCTATACTGCTTATTATCAGTGCAAGTACAAAAACAGCCAAAAATTCATACATAAAAATACCTCCGATTCATAAAAATGTATACATATTTATTATAGAGGCTTCATTCAGTTTTTGCAAGAAAAACTTGTATAGCAGTATATGAAGATTCAACATATAAAAAGCAGGACGAAAATCTCGCCCTGCTCAAAAAATTTTAAACATCCATATATCAAATCTGTATATCGTCAACTATACTCTTCAGAGTTTCTGCCGATTTTCTCAAGTCCTCCGCTTCCTGTTCACTAAGCTGTATCGGTACTTGAGTGGCTATCCCGTCCTTGCCGACTATAGCAGGCAGGCTAAGCGCAATATTCTCGACGCCGTATGCACCGTGTTGTATACATGATACCGGCAATATTGATTTCTCGTCACGCACTATCGCCTCACATATGCGCTTGACCGACATGGCGATGCCATAATACGTCGCTTTTTTGCGCTCAATTATCTCATACGCACTGTTTTTAACATTCTCTGCAATACTTTTCATGGCTTCCTCATGCTCATAATGACCTCGCATCTCACAGAATTTGCTTATCGGTATTCCGGAAACATTTGCGCTGCTCCATGCAACTATCTCGCTGTCGCCGTGTTCTCCGATAATAAAAGCATGCACGCTGCGGCTGTCAACGTTGAGATGCTCACCCAAGAGATATTTAAGTCGTGCCGTGTCAAGCACCGTGCCTGAGCCGAACACCCTGTTTTCAGGATAGCCGCTGAGCTTTGCCGCCGTATAAGTCAGTATGTCAACGGGATTTGCCACTATCAGCATTATTGCATCCTTATTCTTTTCGGCTATCTGCGGTATAATCGACTTGAATATTTCAACATTTTTCTTTACCAAATCAAGTCTTGTTTCGCCCGGCTTCTGCCCTGCTCCGGCAGTAACTATTATGAGCGACGCATCCGCAACGTCGTCATAATCTCCGGCGTATATCTGCATTGGCTTTGCAAACGGCAGACCGTGACTTATATCCAGTGCTTCGCCCTCGGCTTTGCTCATATCCGAATCAATAAGCACCATCTCCGAAAACAGACCGCTCTCCATTAATGCAAATGCTGAAGCCGCACCTACAAATCCGCATCCTACTATTGCTATTTTTCTGCTGTTCAACTCGCGCATTATAACATCTCCTTTGTCCTTTATGCTTATAGTATACCTGTTTTTTGTATGATAATCTGTTGCTTTGGCAACATTTTTACAGATTTTTCAATTTGTACAAAAAACCGCTGTGATAAGTTTTTTTATCACAGCAGTTTATTTTATAGGCTTACACGGTTACCTTTTGTTTTTTATCTGTGCTTTTAAAGTATTCAACCGCCTCGGCAACATCAAAAGATTTCGGCTCTGCGGCACTCGCAAGCATAAGTTTAATCCTGTTTTCCTGATTAACAACGCTTGCACCTGCGTCATAATCAATGGCGACTATGTTTATATCCTTATTCTTCGTTTTTAACGGCTTCATCATGCCCTTTCCGCAGATATGGTTCGGCAGGCATCCAAACGGCTGTGTGCATACAATATTGCTCACGCCCTGATCGGCAAGCTCCAGCATCTCAGCGGTCAAAAGCCAGCCTTCACCCATTTTTGCTCCAATACCGATATATCCACGTATGAGTTCCATTGTATGAGGGAACTCTGTAGGCGGCATAAAGCAACCGGCACTCTTTACTGCGTTTATCATATCTCTCTGCTTTTTTGTCAGAATATTATAGGCAAGCTTATTAACTTTACCGGAGATTCTGCCAATGCCGTAGAGCTTGTAATCCTGTATTCCGTCTACTACAGAGTAAAGGCAGAAATCCAAAAATCCGGGAACCACTACCTGTGCGCCCTCCTGCTCAAGAAAATCATTGAGATTATTATTGCCGAGCGGAGAGTATTTGACAAATATTTCGCCTACTACACCTACCTTGATTTTATCCGTCTTTTTCATAGGAAGCTTTGCAAAGCTTTCAACTATGTCTATGTAATTCTTTTTTACCTTTTTGTATGATACCCTGTGTGTTACCATATCGTCTGCAAGCTTTGTGACCCACTCGTCTGCAAGCTTATCCGTACTGCCTTTTTCAATCTCATACGGTCTGCACTGATTGGTAAGGCACATAAGCATATCCGCATACAGTACGCCGTACAGCATTCTGTGAAGCATAGGCACGGTGAGCTTCCAGCCGGGGTGTTTTTCGATTCCGGCAATACTCATTGATATTACGGGAACATAGCCGTATCCGGCTTTTTCAAGCGCCTTTCTTATTAGTGAAATATAGTTGGATGCACGGCATCCGCCACCTGTCTGGAACATTATCAGAGCAACCTTATGAGAGTCGTATTTTCCGCTTTGGAGTGCATCTATAAACTGACCGATTACCAGAATTGCGGGGTAGCAAGTATCATTATGCACATATTTTAGCCCCACCTCAGCCAGCCTTTGCCCCGTCGTTTCAAGCAGCTCAACGTTATACCCGTATTGTGAAAGCACCTTTAATATCAGCTTAAAATGCATAGGGAGCATATTGGGCGCAAGTATGGTATACTCCTTTTTCATTTCCTTTGTAAAAGGAATATAGTAATCATTTTTCATGAGTATCACTTCTTTCTTCCAATGCTCCGAGCAGACTCCTGAGTCGAATTTTAACTGCTCCGAGATTGGTTATCTCATCTATCTTTATCTGTGTATACAGCTTTCCGCCTCGCTCCAGTATAGAGCGTACCTCGTCCGTGGTTATCGCATCAACACCGCATCCGAATGAAACAAGCTGTACAAGCTCTGTATCACTGTGTGCCGCCGCATATCCTGCCGCTCTGTATAGACGTGCATGATACGTCCATTGATTAAGCACACGAACCGGCTGTATCTCACCCAGATGACAAATGCTGTCTTCGCTTACAACAACAAATCCAAGCGATGACGCAAGCTTATCTATACCGTGACAAATCTCTGCGTCTATATGGTACGGTCTGCCCGCAAGTATCATAATTCTCTTACCGTTTGAACGCGCATATGCAAGTGCGCT
>CADBRB010000289.1 GCA_902796955.1 uncultured Ruminococcus sp. | reverse complement strand
TAACTCCCGAAAAAAACTTGTATAATTTGCAGATTAACGTAAATACTACTTCTGAGAAGTGCGGCATATCAATATCGTCGTGCCGTACTTTATAAAAGACTCTCAACAGTGAAAGGAGGCAATTATAATGGATAATAAATTTAACAGCCAAAACAACAGCCAAAACAACAGCGGTCAAAACAACACTCAGAATAAAAATCAGAAAAACAGCCAGAACAAAAACAGTCAAAACAGCAGTAACTGCGATAAATAATCCGTTGATTTTCTGATATGCCAATATTGCAATGAGCGTGTTTAAGCAGCCGGCGTCAATGCAGGTCTCGGCTATAGCACGCTCTGCAATATGCTGTCAGGCTGTATCAATATCCAAGATTCTCATTGACAATTATAACCTTTATGCGGTTTACGTGCCTCTGTTGTGCGCATATTACATAATTACAGCACATACGTCCCTTACTTCTGCATCCGTCGGTAATCAAGGGTGCATCTTTTTTAAGACAAATGCACTCGCCCGTCATTGCACACGGAGTGTTGGTATTCAAACGTTTCCCGTTCGGCGGCGCCGCACATTTTTTAACACGCATTACGGCCTCATCCAAATTCTTTACGATTTTATTTACGCCGGCAACTATAATTACCGATTCCGGCCCGTACAGCAGAGCTGAAACTCTGTTGGAATTACCGTCAACATTATACAGTTCGCCATTCTCGGTAATTGCGTTTGAGCTCATCAGATATGCGTCGGCAAGCTGTATTTTCGCAAACACTTCACGTCTTTCTCTATCCGTCATACCCTCCTTAAATCTGTCGAGATATTCAAATCTGTCGGATTTAATGTAGTCGAGTATGCCTGTTTGCGCAAGCGTCGCCGAGCCACCCGATGAAACGGTTTTACAATTTTCAAGAAGCAGTGCTACCTTTTCCTTTGCCTGCTGTGTATTTTCACAGTAATATGCCTCCATATTGTTGCGCTTTAAATTTTCTATGGTATTCTTAACGATATCGGTCATAGTTTTTCATCTCCAACAGGGTATTTTTTTCATTATAACACATATCCTGAAAAATGTAAAAATAATTCTTAAACTTTTTTAAATTTCGTTAATTATATTATCAAAAATTCAAAACATATAAAAATAGGGTTGTGCTTCTGCACAACCCATTAATCTGTCATATTGACAGATAGTCGAAAGAATCCATTCGGATATTATCAAAAGCTTAGTTGTCAAGATAGCTTTCAGACAGCGCCTTAAATTCTTCCGTGTCAAAAAATTCAATCAGTGAAACTCCAAGCCCGTCACATATTTTAAAAATTGTAACAATGCCAGGGTTTTTGCTTGCATTGTAAATTATATTTTTTACAGTGGAATGCGGCAACCCGGATGCACGTGCAAGAGCATTAAGTGAAAGATTCCTCTCTTCACATAGTTCACTAATTCTTTTGATAATAAGTTCCGTCACTTTTTCGCCCATTTTTCTCTCTCCTCTTATTGTGAATCACAATAATATATTGTAAAGCACAAATGGACAAAAATCAACCGTTATTTTGATTTTTTGAGATTTTTTTACATAAAAAATATAAAAACGTGTATTTTCTGTTAAGTTTTTAATTTGTTAAAATATGTTAATGATAGATAAGTAGATTCTTGTAAAATATTCCGTCTATACCAATTATTGGTATTTAATTTGTAGCAAAAACAAGCTATTCCCGGTAAAATTCAGGAATAGCTTGTTTGATTTAAAAAAGTTCTGTGTTTAAAATCATGTATAATTTACGTAATATTTTTAAACATCAGCAGAAAGATTGTTTTACATTATGTTCTCTTGATTTTGGCATTTGTAACGAAATTGCTTAACGATGAACCGCTGTAAGCTCTTACTGTATAATAATATGTAACGCCCTTTTGTGTTTTTACGGAAGTATCGGTAAACGAAAGATTCGACACTCCTTTTATCTGCTTTATTTTCTGCCATTTACCTGTTGCGGTTTTTCTGTATACATAATAACCTGCCGCACCTGTCGTCTTAGCCCATTTTACATTTATGCCGCTGTTTAGATTGCTTAGCTTAACTGTAGGAGTTGTAAGCCTTTTTATGCTGACATTACTAAAATAACTGCTTGCAGAATCGGCTGAAAATGCTCTTACGGCATAGTAATAGGCAGTTCCGGCTTTAGCGTTTTTATCCGTATACTTTACAGTTGCTCCGCTTGTTAATGAGGCTATTTTTGTCCATGACCCGGTCTGGGTTTTTCTAAACAGGTTATAGCCTGTCGCTCCGGCAGTTTTCGTCCAGCTTACAGTTACACCTGCCGTAGCGTTTGCAAGGCTGACAGCCGGCGACGCCAGCCATCTGATCTTTGCGGTTGCGTCAAAAGCACTCAGCATCAAGCCATCGCCATCATCGCTATATGCTTTAAAGGTATAATAATATACTTTTCCTGATTGACTTTTTATGGATTTGTCGGCATATGATGTTGCATTAGCGTTGGCGGTAGCTATTTTTTCCCATTTACCGCCGTCAAGCTTCCTGTAAATGTAATAGCCCTGAGCGCATGGTGTCTTACTCCATTTTACGCTTATGCCGGCTGTTCCGTTTGCAAGCGTTACCTGCGGCGTTGTAAGCCTTGTCTGGCAGACAAATGTATAGTACGGGCTTCTCTCTCTGCCTATAAATGCACGAACGGTATAATAATAAATCTCGCCGGAATTGTCTTTGACTTCAGTGTCAGTATAGCTTAACTTATCTGTTGCACCGATAGTGCATATATTTACCCATGAGGTATCTAACGTCTTTCTGTAAATATAATATCCGTCAACATCGTCTATTGCGTCTATTTTTATGGTTATGCCTTCGGTTGAGTTTGAAAGTTCAAACGTCGGCTTCGGCATATTTACTTTTACAGGGACTTCAACATATAATTCAGGCTCGCTTTTTAAATAGATTTTAACTGTAGTACTGCCAAAGCCTAACGCCGTGATTATTCCCTTTGAATTTACAGTACACACATTCCTGTTTGCACTTTGAAAGCCCAAATAGTCAACATTAAGATAGTTACTGTCCCAACTGTTGTAAACATACATATACGCCTTTTGCGTTTCGGCTAAATCCAATGTAACGGATTCGGGATAGCCTTTTAATACAAAGCCGTCAAAATCGGGTCGCACCGTCACCTGCACTGTATCGGTGTTATTACTGTATGAGCTTTGTTTTGCCACATTAACGGTACTGTTATATCCAAAGCACTGAACCCAATAATATGTACTTCCTACAGATACCACGCCTATGCCTATGCACGTATTGTCCTCAGAGAGTATATTGGCCCTGTGACCCGCAGAGTTCATCCATTGATTCATTACGGCTGCCGCTGTTCTTGAGCCAACCGCAATATTCTCGGCATACATTTTGTCACACGCTGTAAAACAGCTCATGCCTGTAGGTCTTGTATGATCCCAGTACACCGTTGTTTCGGCGGCTCTCAACATGGCGGCGGCAAGCAGGTCTTTGTCCATCTTCAAAGCTCCAAGCTCCTTTTTTGCACGCTCTTCGTTTACTTTAGCAAGCACCTCAAACGCCAAATCATAATAGCGTTTTATATCTATCGGTACATTTTTTGTATACATATATGAGCCGTCATTCTGCTTGCGCAAAGGGCCGAGTATAT
>CADBRB010000288.1 GCA_902796955.1 uncultured Ruminococcus sp. | reverse complement strand
ATGTATAATACAGCTTATAACTGTCTCACTAATAAGTGGGGCAGTTTTTTATTGAAGTAATAAGTAAGAGTGAAGAGTGAAGAAGTGAAAGTTGAAAGTTGTATAATAAAAATGGATACACATAATACTAAGTATTATTAAAACGCTTTATGCGGATGTTACTACTTAGTATAAGGAAGAAGGCATAAAAAGCTCCGTACCACCGGTTTGTTTGTGGTACGGAGCTGTTGTGTTATTTTTAGGTTTATAAACTCCTTGCGTCACAACTGCGGAGGGAGCTTTACTCTCCACCGCAGGAAAAAAGTTAGAATTTGCAATAACTCTGTGTGCGACGTGGGTGCGGAGGTGTTTATTATCAACTTTCCGTTATTTATTATTTCTACTTTACCGTGAGCTTTCGTTCTGCGTGTGCAGGATTGCCGAAAGCGTCGGTAACATCTACCGTTATTTTATAGGTATGACCTTTTTTAAGCGGATAAATGTATGAGAAAGAGGCTGTAATAGAGGTATAATCTATCTCCTCGCCTGTTGCGGTATCTACAACCTTAAACTCGGCTTCGATATTTGATACGTTTCCGCCGTTTTTGTACTCCATGCTTATTATATAGTCATAGCCTTCAAACTTTTCGCAGTTTATCTGCACGTCCGATATCGGCAAAGTAGATGTATACAATGCATATGTTGAGGTTTGTATGATTTGATTTGATGCGTCAGTTACGGAATATATCAGAGTATATTCGCCTGTATCGGGCAGGGAATAGGATAGTGTCTGTGTTTTATCGTTGCTCTTGGATTCCTTTTCATATACAGTCTTTGTTACGCCTTTTTCGTATTTTGTTACAATAAGCTCTACGGTATACGGTGCTGTTCCGCTTGTTACATTGAACACTACCGATGCCTTTGGCTTTTTGTTGCCCTCATACACCAGCTCGTTATCCGTAACAGATGAATATGAATTTGAAGCGCTGTATGAATTTGTAAAGGCATCGCCTTGAAGCGAAACTTTGATTTTTGCCTTTAAGGTTGGGGCGATTTCAAAATTGCCGAAAGCACTTATGTAGGATTCTCTGTTGCTGTACTTATACATACCGGCAAGCTCGCTGTCTTTTTTACAGAAATAGATGTATCTTATGCTTCCGTTTCTGTCGTAATCGTTATCCTCTACCTGAGCGTCAAATATATAATATGTGCCGTTTATTATAACATTGTTCCATGCGTGGCCGGTATATCCGCCGTCATATGACGTTACCTGACCGCCCACATAGTATGAATCAAGACCTATGGCACGGGTAAGCACCACAAAAGCTCCTGCATAGTTATCGCATACTCCAACCTTGTTTTTAAGCAGAGCGTAAGCCTCTCTGATAACATATGCGTCTGTATTTCCTTTATAAACCGGAGCAGATGAATAAAAGGCTTCGTCATCTATAAAGCTGAGCCCGTATACGGTATTCTTTATGAGGTAATCGTATACCGCTTTTACCTTTTCGTATGTACTCATGGAGCTGTTTGTGCATTTATCAAGCACAGACTTTGCAAGCTTATCAAGAGGCGCACAGCCGGTTTTGGTTGGATTGAGCTTAGCCGAATTAATTATTGACGCAACACTTGTGTTACTGCTTGTGTCGCCGCTCGATGAGCTTGTATTTGACTTGCTTTCGGTTTTTGAAGATGTGCTGTCGCTTTGGCTTGATACTTCGGGCTTTGACTCCGGCTTGCTTTCGGGCTTGGATTCAGCCTTGGATTCCGGCTTTGATTCAGGTTTAGATGACGTGACTGAGGCTTTATCGGGCTTTTCATATGATAAATTGTCAAGCTCTGTATAGCCTGATAAATCCTCATATATCACCGTTACAAACGCATTTTCCGGCAAAGGCTCGTCTGTTACGGCGGAGCCGTTGCTGTTTAAAGTGTTGTCATCTTCCTCGGAATAGATATTTATTGCTATGACTTCTTTTCCGGCAGGCACAGTCCCCAAAGCTTTGGACTCTCTGTCGGGCTTTTCATACACTGTAATTTCCTTTTGAGTATACATTATTTCCTGAGTTATTATTTCTGACGTGTCATCAGAGGAAGTATCCTGCTCTAAGTCAGACGGTTCTTCCTCATCCGGTATGGCGTTTGCAGGCGTTGCCTCTGTTGGGGTTGCATCAGTCGGGGTACTCGCTTCCGGCTTTTCCACAGGTGACGTTTGTGTAGCTACGGGTTTGTTTTCATCGGGAGCAAACGCTTTCATGAGTGATGTAACAACAAAATAAGATGCCGTTACCATCATAGCCAGAAACAGTGCCGACGCAATTATTAAAGCTGCTTTTTTTAAAAAAGTTTTCATGTTTGTCGCCTTGTTCAGCCGTACTTTTCTGTTTGTACAGCTTCGGGCTGATTTCCTTTCACACTAAATTTAGTATATTCATATAATATAAAAAATCTGTCGAAAAATCAAGTGCTATATATTTTTTTGGCAAAATTTGTTTATACTGCTTTTATACGCTTTAAACCGTCTGAAAAGCATACGGTTGTAATAATTAAAGGTGATAATCTAAGATTTTTCTTACAACGTTAATATGTTGCTTATACTAATTATCATTAAAACGGTTTAAACAGGTGTTATCGGAAAATTTTGCTCAGCGTGGCGGAGGACGCAGGAATACTGACGTATT
>CADBRB010000287.1 GCA_902796955.1 uncultured Ruminococcus sp. | reverse complement strand
TATCGGCTGTTTCAAGCACCTTACCCTTTATAAGCTCTCTTGCGGTAAGCGCATCGTCGGCCTGCTTTTCTATCTGCTCGCTCATTCCGCCCTTGCCAACCATTACAATGGTATCTATCGGATTTGCAAGTGAGCGTAAATATGCCCTTTGTTTGCTTGTTATCATATAATCATTCCTTTTTAGTTTTCTCAGTATATTCGGATATTCTGTTATAAAATATCTTTAAAGCGTTGCCCCTGTGACTTATCGAATCCTTTTCCGCATCGCTAAGCTGAGCAAAGCTTCTGTTTTCATCTACCATAAAAATCGGGTCATAGCCGAAGCCGTTTGTACCAACCTGCTCAAATCCGATTTTTCCTTTACATTCACCTCTTGCGGTGACAGTTTCATTTTTGTTTATGACACAACAAATACAGCAAACAAATTTTGCTGTTCTGTGCTCGTCAGGCACATTTTCAAGCTCCTTCAAAAGCTTTTCGTTCTTTTGGCTTTCGGTAGCACCTTCACCGCCGTACCGTGCCGAATACACCCCCGGTCTGCCGCCGAGTACATCGACCGAAAGACCGGAATCATCAGCTATTGACGGCAGTCCTGTTCTTTCAAACCCTGCCATAGCCTTTATCATAGCGTTCTTTTCAAACGTATCGCCGGTTTCCTCAATACCGTCAAGGCTTACACCCAGTTGAGCGGCAGTAACTACCTCTATGCCGAGCGGGAGCAGTATCCTTTGCAGTTCTTCAAGCTTATGCCGATTGTTTGAAACAAGTAAAAATCTCATTTTAGCATACCTCCTAATTTTGTGCAAAAAGAGCCTCTGTAAAGTCCTGCGGGTCAAACGGTTGCAGGTCGTCTATCTGCTCTCCGACGCCGATATACTTTACGGGTATTCCGAGCCCCTCTTTTATGGCAAGCACAACTCCGCCTTTTGCAGTACCGTCTAACTTTGTAAGAACTATTCCCGTAATGCCTACCGCATTTTTAAATTCTCTTGCCTGATTTACTGCATTTTGACCTGTTGTTGCGTCAAGCACAAGCAAAATCTCCTTTGAGCAGTCGGGCAGTTCTCTGTCGATTATTCTGTTTATCTTTGCAAGCTCATCCATAAGATGACGCTTATTGTGAAGCCTTCCCGCAGTATCGCAGATTATAACATCGGCTCCTCTTGCCTTTGCCGCAGATATAGCGTCAAAAACCACCGCAGCAGGGTCGGAGCCTTCGTTTTGTCTTACAATATCCGCACCTGAGCGTTCAGCCCAGATTTGAAGCTGGTCTATAGCCGCCGCTCTGAATGTATCAGCCGCCGCCATAATAACTTTCTTTCCCTGCTGTTTAAAGGCCGCCGCCATTTTGCCTATTGTGGTCGTCTTGCCCACACCGTTTACGCCTATTACAAGTATAACCGACGGTGCGGTACTCATGTCAAGCTCCTGGCCGCCTGAGAGCATTTCGCTGATTATATCTTTGAGCATACCGTTTATGAGAGCCGGGTCTTTAACGCCCTCCTTTTTTACTCTCGCTCTAAGCTCATCACATATATGACCGGCCGTATTTACTCCTACGTCGCCCATAACCAAAAGCTCCTCTAACTCTTCAAAAAGCTCCTCGTCTATCTTTGTAAAGGACTTTAAAAGACCGTCTATCTGCCCCATGATGCTATCTCTGGTCTTTTTTAATCCTTGTTTTATTTTACTGAATAAACCCATTTGTATCAATCCTTTCAGCTTTTATTCATGCATATGAATAAAACGTTATGCCTTTATTCCCAGCTTTTGCTCTATCTCCGAGGCTCTCAGCTCCAACAGCTTTGATATTCCCTCGTCCTGCATGGTAACTCCGTAAAGCACATCGGCTTCCTCCATTGTGCCTCGTCTGTGGGTGATAAGAATAAACTGTGTTTTGTCGTTCATACGCCTTAGATATGAAGCAAATCTGTCAACATTTACTGCGTCCAGAGCCGCCTCTATCTCGTCCATTACACAGAACGGTGCAGGGCGAACCTTCATTATCGCAAAATACAGAGATATGGCTACAAGTGCTTTTTCACCGCCGGAAAGTGCCTCTAAATGCACAACGATTTTTCCGGGCGGATGTACTATTATCTCAATGCCGCTGGTTAAAACGTCCTCCGGATTTGTAAGCGCAAGCGACGCCTTGCCTCCGCCGAACAGCTCAACAAACGTAGTTGAAAAATTCTCGTTTATCTGTGCAAAGCGCTCCACAAAAAGCTCCTTCATCTGTTTTGTAAGCTCGCCTATGAGCCTTGTAATCTCCGCCTTGGATTTTTCAACGTCCTCTATCTGAGCCT
>CADBRB010000286.1 GCA_902796955.1 uncultured Ruminococcus sp. | reverse complement strand
TAAAAAGGCCTTCCACGATTATTTCGTTGAAGATAACATCGAGGCGGGCTTGGAGCTTTGCGGCACAGAGGTAAAATCCATACGTCAGGGCAGAGTGAATCTCAAGGATTCGTGGTGTTCCGTAGACGGCGGAGAGATTTTTGTAAACGGTATGCATATCAGCCCCTATGAGCAGGGCAACATATTCAACAAAGACCCCATGCGTGTGCGCAGATTGCTCATGCATAAGCGTGAGATAAATCAGCTTTTCGGAAAAATAAAGCAGGACGGCTATTCGCTGATACCGCTTTGTATGTATTTTAAGGGATCGAGAGTAAAGCTGGAAATAGGCGTATGCAAGGGCAAAAAGCTTTACGATAAACGTGCCGACATGGCACAGCGTGCCGCCAAGCGTGACATAGAGCGCACAATGAAGGACAGACAAAGGTCATAACAGCACAATGCACAATAAAACAGCACAATAAAAAGATATATACAATGCCGTATGCGTTATTTATCAGGTACAGTGATTTGTAGTCTGACGCACAGAGCATGGCGTGCTTTTATATAAAAACCGATGAGTTTTAATCGGCGCAATCGGTTTGTCATAAAAATACATTTAAATATGGGGATGTAAAGGTTTCGACGGGGATTGTGAGCCTCGGTAAGCGAGTAGCGGCACGGCACCGCTATAAAAGCCGTAGTTTAAAAATAAACGACAACAATCAATTATCTTACGCTGCTTAATGCAGCGTCGTTCTTACCGAGAGTACTGCGGCTCGGATAAGGGCGTCGATTAGCAGTGAACGTGATGCGGGTGCGCCTTGACCCGTGTCAGGCATAAAAGGCTACCGAAACAAAGAGCCTGTCATCGGGCGCTTTGCGGGGGGAATCCCAAAACAATGACTACACTCGTAGAAAGCCTTGGTAAGTGATTTTCGGACAGGGGTTCGATTCCCCTCATCTCCACCAGAAATGCCATGTTGAAACATGGCTCAAAGAAGAAAGAATAATGAATAATGAATAATGAATAAATAAGAAAGAGATACCTACAAGGCGTTTCTGTATTATTCGTTATTTGTTATTCTTTTTTTCTTTAGAACTTTCAAGTATAAAAAGTATGATATACAATAACCCGCTTTTAGAAAAAGCTATTAAATTTGCCACCCGTATTGTCAAACTCTGCCAATACCTTTCCAAAGAGAAAAAGTAAACAGTTATTTATAAGCAGATTATCCGCAGTGGAATTCTCTATCAGCGCCAATGCTAATGATGTTGTTTACGGAATAAGTCCGCAGATTTTATTGCAAAGCTACAAATCGCATTGAAAGAAACAGCAAAACGGTGTATTGGTTGCGTCTGTTAGAGCTTTCGGAATATCTTGATGATACACACTGAAGCCGCGTCGAAAGACGAGGCTTTTTTAATAATATTAATTCTTATTTACCTCACTTACCCTTTTGTAATAGACACGACCCGAAAAATCTGCTATAATTTTGTATAATAAATCTGGTTCGGAGGCTGTTATGAAGATAAAAAAGATTTTATTTGTATTTTTCTCATTGTTACTGTTTATAATTATGCTTGTCGTGCTTGAATTAAACAAAAATACGGTTGCCGGTTTTGCATTGGTTGCTGTTATCACCGCAGGCTTTTACACTTTGCACCGATATACTGTTGCTCACGGCGGCAAGTTTTTTAAAAAAAGCGCCGCATGGCTCGGCTGGATTGCGATGTTTATCGGCATATTGTTTTTAACATGGCCGCCTGTAAAAGCGGCTCCTGCCGTAAATGTCAAAAACCCTGAAAAGACAGAGATAATCAAATTAAAACAGGGTGATTTACAGGGAGTTTTCAATGCGGATAAAAGCGTAGAGGTTTACACAGGCATACCGTATGCCAAGCCGCCGGTAGGCGAGTTGAGATGGCGTGAGCCTATGGACGCAGAGCCGTGGAACGGAGTGCTTGTTGCGGATAAATTTGCACCAATGAGTATGCAGCCGCAAAATCTGCCTATTTATAACTCATTAACACGAATTATCGGTTTTCACGATTATAAGATTTCGCTTGACGATAACTATGTTGAGCCCGCAAGTGAGGATTCTCTCTACCTGAATATCTGGAAGCCGTCGGGCAAGGCGGAGAATTTACCGGTGCTTGTATATATTCACGGAGGCTCCCTACAGACAGGTCAGCCCTGGTATGCCGACTACAGCGGAGAAGGGCTTGCCAAAAACGGTGTTATAGTTGTAAATATGGGCTATAGACTCGGAATTTTCGGATACTATGCCAACGAAGAATTAATAAGCGAATCACCCAATGGAACAACAGGCAATTATGGCTTGCTCGATCAGATAAAAGCCCTTGAATGGGTGCGTGACAATATATCGGCATTCGGCGGAAATGCAGATAATATCACGCTTTCGGGGGAGTCCGCAGGCTCGGCGAGCGTCAGCGCTCTTTGCACGTCGCCGCTTGCAAAGGGTCTGTTTAAAAGAGTAATTTTGGAAAGCTCCACCGTTGCTTCAAAAAATCCTCCGCATTCCTTCCGTACTCTAAATGATGCACTTGAAGATGGCAAAAAAACTTTGGAGCAATATAACTGCTCATCGGTTGCAGAGCTTAGAAAGCTTTCCGCAGAGGAGCTTGCGTCGCAGGCTTTTGTGCATCATCACATGACGGTTGACGGCTATGCATTGACAGAAACGCCATATGAATCCTATAAAAAGGGAGCTTATAATGAGGAGGCCATACTTCACGGCTATAACGATGAAGAAAGTGCGGCATTTATCATATTCGATCACGCAAAGATGAAGAATTACGAGAAAAAAATACGTGATTATTTCGGTGAATATGCCGATGAAATTATGTCTGTCTATCCGGCAAAAAACGATGATGAGGCGGATAAATACTGGTCGGAGATATACGGAGCGGTATTCTTTGACTATCCCCACTATTGTCTTAATCGCCTTGCAAACGAAAATAACATTCCTGTATACGAATACATATTTACAAAAACC
Organism: uncultured Ruminococcus sp.; assembly: GCA_902796955.1. Lineage (GTDB taxonomy): Bacteria > Bacillota > Clostridia > Oscillospirales > Acutalibacteraceae > RUG14223. The sequence continues at coordinate 1,059 of CADBRB010000286.1, read as the reverse complement.
AACGGCAGATTGGGTTGCTGGCATAGCGGAGAGGAGGTTTACTGCTACGGCAATATCCCCGAAGAATCCAAGCTGTATGACAGCCGTGACAGAGAGCTTAGCGCACAAATGCTCGGATATTGGAAAAACTTTATAATCAGCGGCAATCCAAACGGAGATAATCTGCCCGCATGGACGCAGAACACTGATTCAAACACGCTTATGTGTTTCGGTGATACTACGGAAATAATTGATGAAAAAGAGCATGAATTGTTTGCCGTACTTGATAAAATAGACGGCTGGGGAGTATAGAGCGCATTGCGGCTGGGAATAGTGAATAAAAGGAGGATGACAGATATGAGTAATGAGAATATAGTTACGCAAAAGCTCAACACTTTTGCCGAACTTCACATATTCGGTCTGACGGAGGATGAGGTTAAAAGCAGGCTTAATTCATTTATAAAGGAATCACGTTTACTCGTTTTTGAGTTTGAGGAGAGCTTTGGAGAGCTAACTGTCAGAATTACCGTAAAAGCCGATGATATAGAGGAAACTCAAGCGATGCTTAAAGCTTCGTGCGGCAAAGCGAAAGTGCTTATCGGCGAGGAGTATATATATTCTGAGAGTGACCCGAATCTGCAAACTGCACTTGTTCATGTGCTTGAATCAAAAGGTCTTAAAATAGCTACTGCCGAAAGCTGTACCGGCGGCTTGGTGTCCAAAAGAATTACTGATGTAGCCGGAGCGGGCGAGGTGTTTGAGTGTGGAATCTGTTCATATGCTGACTGTATAAAGAATAAAATTCTCGGCGTATCAGCGGAAACGCTTGAGAAGTATACGGCAGTTTCATACCAAACCGCACAGGAAATGGCAAACGGAGTGCGAACGCTTGCAAATGCCGATATCGGCATATCTACCACGGGTTATGCCGGACCGAGCGGCGGCACGCAGGAGAATCCCGTAGGCACAGTATATATTGGTATATCCACAAGCACCAAAACCGTTTCCAAAAAATTGTCGCTGGGACATGGACTAAATAATGAAAGAGAGCTTATCCGAAACATGGCGGCTTCCAATATT
>CADBRB010000285.1 GCA_902796955.1 uncultured Ruminococcus sp. | reverse complement strand
CTACATCTGCAAATGTTGTTTTACGCTTTTCATCCTCGGTATTCTTTATCTTTGCCTTTGCAAAACCGATTTGCCTGCCTGCATCACCTAAACCGGCAGACATTTTACGCATCATTATCACAACAGAAACAGCTATTCCGATAAACAGAAGATACTGGAAAATATTGAATATCCATGAGGTTTCGGTAGCACGTTCTATATCATATTTAAGCGGTTCTTCTGTATGTGTACTGTTGTACCCGGCTATAAGCGGCTTTACGTCCTCGTAGAATACAACGGGATTGGCAACAAAATACTTGATTTCGTTCTTTTTATCATTGTTGTTATTGTTGTTATTGTTATTGTTATTGCTTTCCGTTACAGCATCATCGCTGAGCTTTAATTTAAGTTCGCCTGTGCCGTAGTTCAGCGTAAACTCCGTAACCTGACCTTTATTGAAATAATCAAGGATTTGCGAATATTTATACTCCTCCGTAGATTCGTTCTTATATACAAAAAACAGGATAAAAATCAGTATTATGGGTATTGCAAGATAAACTATCAGATTTCTTATATTCTTTTTATTCTCCAATCGGTAATCACTCCTCCGTTAAATCTTTATATTATGAACCAATATTCCATAAAACAGCAGAAATCATTGCGAAAATAAATTGCTCCGCTGTACCTGCAGATGTAATAATCCGTCATGAAACAGCTATATACACACTTCAAATTCTCGCAAATAAAAATCCGCTCTTTTATGGAATATCAGCATAAATGATGAAATTACGAATAAATTTCAGGCTTCAAAACGCCTATATAAGGAAGGTTTCTATATTTTTCGGCGTAATCAAGACCGTAGCCAACAACAAATTCATCCGGTATGGTACAGCCTATGTAATCGACATTTACCTCAACTATACGTCCGGAGGGTTTATCAAGCAGCGAGCATAGCTTAACGCTTCTCGGATTCCTGTTTACAAGGTATTTAAGTATGTAGTTCAAGGTTACGCCGCTATCTACTATATCCTCAACGACAAGAACGTCGCAATCCTCTATAGGGGCTGATAAATCCTTGAGAATATTAACTCTTCCGGTGGTTTTTGTGCCTCCGCCATAGCTTGAAACAGCCATAAAATCAATGTCACACATTAAATCTATTTCACGCATGAGGTCTGTCATAAAAACAACGCTGCCCTTAAGTATGCCGACAAGTATGAGCTTTTTGCCCTTATAATCTTCACTTATCTGCTTGCCCAATCGTTTTACGATTGCCTTTATTTCCTCAGTGGAAATCAAAATCTTTTCAATATGCTCATTCATCATATCAGGTTTACCTTCCTTGTTTTATAGTTCAAATATAGCTTATAATGATTCCGCTTAAAGGCTTAATTTGAATCATTATTGTAAGAAAGCTCTTTTTTGATAAGTACGATGTCCTGAGTATCTGCACTTACTAAAGCGGAACGAGAAATGCCGATTTCCTCTATCCACAGAACTTCACTTCCGTTTGCCGCCAAAAGCAACTGATTTCTACGTTCACGCGGGATTTTCAACTCATTAAAAAGCTTTTTGAGACTCTTGGTATGCCCCGAACGTGTGCGGAAATAGTCACCCGGCCGCCGATGCCTTAGCATCGTATTAAAGTTTATTATAGCACAATCAAGCGCATTTTCAAACACTTTTTTATTAATTTTTTCTTTAATTTTAAAATCTTTGTAATTTATAGCGGTTATGCTGAAAACATATCCATTATCTGTAAAATAATTTGTGTTAATTAACGGCATAAAAGGCGTTTCCGAATCGTTTTTATCGGCAGTATCCTTTTTATAAATTCTAAATACACCCTGTGACACGTCTGAATATAGACCGTTAGGCAGAGAAACGCATCCATGATGACTTTTTATTGTTCCGATAATTAAATCTACATGACGTTTTTCGATACCCTTAAAATTTAGTTTTTTAGCTTCAATTAATACTATGCGTGAGAGTATAGGTAAGGGGAGATTTTGTATAAGCTCTGTTTTTAAACCGCCCTTTACCGTTGCCTTTTCCATTTCAGCTCTTGCAAGTTTTTCCAAAAAGCTTTCATCGTCTGAAACACATTCCGAAAAGCGCATAAAGCTGTTTTCCAAATTCGGATTAATCTGTTTTAAAACAGGTATTATATCAAGCCTGATTTTATTCCTTGTATACTCATTGCTGAGATTTGTACTGTCGGTAACATATTCTATGCCGTTTTCGTTGCAATAATCCTCAACATCGGCTCTTGAAAGGCATAGAATCGGTCGTATTATATTATCTCTTACCGGGGGGATGCCTCGCAAGCCGTTAAGTCCGCTTCCTCTTACAATATTAAAAAGCAGGGTTTCCGCATTATCCGAAGCTGTGTGAGCAGTAGCGATTTTACCGCCATGCTCTTTTGCCAAGGCTTGAAAAAACGCATACCGCTCCTGCCTGCCGCACTCCTCTGTGCCTATGCCGAGCTGCTTTGCAAGCTTAGGTATATCGACCCTGTGAAGCATAAACGGTATTCCGAGCTTTTCGCAATAATCTTTGACAAAGCTTTCGTCACGCATTGCCTCGTCGCCTCGTATACAATGATTAATGTGTGCAACGATTAGATTAATATTCAGTTTTTCACGAAGAGAATACAAACAGTGAAGCAGACACATTGAATCTGCACCGCCTGAAACACCCACAACTACCGTATCGCCGGCATTTGTCATACTATATGCGGATATAAACTCAAAAATCCTGTCAAGCATGCTCGTACTCCTGCGCAGTAAAACGCATAAACTCACCTTGCCAGTGCAGTTTAACCGTACCGTTTTCGCCGTGACGATTTTTGGCAACTATGCATTCGCCGCTGTTTTTATCTGTATTTTCGTTGTCCTCGTCTTTTTCGTAATAGCCCTCTCTGTACAGAAAAAGAACGATATCTGCATCCTGTTCAATAGAGCCGGAATCTCTTAAATCGGAGAGCTGAGGTCTGTGATCCTCTCTTTTTTCACTCGCACGGGATAACTGAGAAAGTGTTATAACCGGCACGTTGAGTTCTTTTGCCATTATTTTTAAATTTCTTGTTATTTCGGAGATTTCCTGAACTCGGTTATCGGTGCGTCTGCCTGTACTCATCAGCTGCAGATAATCAATAACCACAAGGTCAAGATTCCTCAGTCGTCTTAGCTTTGCCTTCATTTCAGGTATGGTAATTCCGGGGGTATCGTCTATATAGATTTTGGAGCGGCTCAGGATATCTCCCGCTTCTATCAGCCTTGTCCATTCCTCCGGCGTCATTTTGCCTGTACGCAGGCGTTTGCCCTCGATGAGTCCTTCGGTTGAAAGCAATCTTGAGGCAAGCTGTTCCTTAGACATTTCGAGCGAGAAAAACGCAACGGTTTTTCTGCCCACTACGGATACAGAACGGGCAATATTGAGCGCAAAGCTGGTTTTGCCCATACCGGGACGTGCCGCCAACAGAATCAGATCCGAACGGTTGAGACCCGTTATAAGATTGTCCAGATTTTTTATACCTGTTGAAATTCCTTTATAAAGCTCACTTTCAGCAGAATTGAGCAAATCAAGTCTGTCAAAGGTCTGTATAATAATCTCGTCAATTCTTTGAAGCCCCTGAATATTTTTTCCCTGACGTATGTCAAATATCCGCTGCTCGGCAGAATCCAGTAATGCGGACGGGTCGTCCTCGCCCTGTGCAGTATCCTCCATAATGTCACGGGCGGCGTTCATCAAAGCTCGCACATCGTATTTATCACGCACGATTTTAGCGTAGATTTCAACGTTGGAGATAGACGGCACTATTTGCGCAAGCTGTAAAAGATAGGTTTTTCCGCTTGTTTCGTCAAACTCACGCTCCTGCTTAAGCCTTTCGAGTACCGTAATATAATCTATGGCATGGCCAACGGTGAACATTTCCATCATTACCGAGTATATCATCTTATGCATGGAAATATAAAAATACTTTGGTGACGGCAGAATCTCCGCCACAGCATCCATACATGATGAATCGAGTAAAATTGCGCCCAACACAGATTGCTCCGCCTCCGGGCTGCTTGGCATATTCAATCCGTCATAGCCTGCGGTTATTTCATATTCAGCCATAAAAACACCGTTCGGATATCCGCAGATAAGCGAAATACCGCCCTTTCAATTTATTCTGTCCTCTCAAAAATCCTGCGTTAAGTATAAAAAATCATTCTTTTTCTGAAACGACGATGTAGAATTTTGCGCTTATGCCGGCGTAAAGCTTCGCCTCGCATTCATAAGTACCGAATGATTTTATATCGCCCTTTATGTCAATTTTGCGTTTATCTATAACTATATTCATGCTTTTTTTCAGTTCCTCGGAGATCTCTCTGGAGGTTACAGAGCCGAAAAGCTTGCCGTTTTTACCTGCATTTGCGTAAAATTTAAGATTAACGCCGTCTAACTTCTGTGCGGTTGCGGCGGCATTGGCCTTCTCGGTTTCTATTTTGTGCTGCTTTGAATTTTCGGCATTTTCATATTCAACCATAGCTTGAGCTGTTGCCTCTTTAGCCAACTTTCTCGGCAGTAAAAAGTTCCTTGCATATCCGTCAGATACATTTACAAGTTCGCCTTTTTTTCCGCTTCCTTTAACGTCTGCCAGTAAAATAACTTTCATAATATATCTATCCTTTCGTGATTTGTTTATTTAAAGAATCATCGTTATTTGCTTTAATCAATGCGTGATAACAGAATTACTCAGCCTTCGGAGCGCAAGTTGTCGATTTCGCTGTGAAGGCGCTCGATGACGGCACGAACATTGGTTCCTTTTAACTGAGTGGCCGCCATAGTATGATGACCGCCGCCGCCCATTGCCTCCATGATGAGCTGAACATTGACCTTGCCGAGAGAACGTGCAGAAACATTTATGCTGTTATCTGCGGGATACACGGCGAAAGCGGCGTCAACGCCCTCTATATAGAGCAGTTCATCTGCCGCCTGTGAAGCCGTTATGCGAATATCCGGCATGCTTTTATCGGCAAATGTTATTGCGCATGACTTGTATATTTCCGCAGCGGCTACAAGGCTCAGCTTGTTTTTGTAGGTTTCAAGATTGTTTGCGAGCATACCCTTTGCTTCTACCGCATCCGCACCGCATTTTTTTAGATAGGCGGCGGCTTCAAAGGTTCTTATTCCCGTTCTCAAAACAAAGTTTTTCGTATCGAGCATTATACCGGAGAGCAACGCCTCCGCCTCGATTTTACTTATAGGCGAATCGCCCATATACTGTATAAGCTCAGTGACCATTTCGGCAGCGGAAGATGCAAAAGGCTCATGGAAGAAAATCTCCGCATTTTCAACATCGTCTACAGTACGTCTGTGATGATCAATAATAACTATGCTTTGACAAGACTTGTACAGCTTTTCGCTTTCAAAAAGCGTCGGCGAGTGTGTATCGACAATTATCAGCAAGGTCTTTTCATCGGCTATGTCCAATGCTTCATCGGTTGATATAAAGACCTTTTCCTCGGTACATTCTTCAAATTTATTTATGAGCAGCTTTGCGTTTGAAGTCTTTTTATTTACCGTAATATACACAGGCACTCCGATACTCTTATTGATTGTTCCCCAAAGCCCGATAGCAGAGCCTACGCAATCTAAATCCGAAAATCTGTGACCCATGATTATAACATTTTCGGCCGCACGGATTTTTTCGGTCAGCACCGAGGCTACTACTCTTGCACGAGCCTTATCGTAAGTTTCCACACCCATAGATACGCCGCCGAAGAATTTATAATCTCCTCCGTCGGTAATGGCAGCCTGATCGCCGCCGCGTCCCTTGCACATTTCAAGAGCTTTGCGGGCCAAAGACTCACAGGCACGGTAGCTTTCGGCATGATGACCTATGCCTATAGATACGGTTGCGCTTCGATTTTCACCGTACTGTATGGAGCGTATATCATCAAGTATCTTAAATTTTTCCTCGGTAAGCCTTTTTATGTCCTTTTCCTCAAAGAATACTACATATTGATTTCTTGAGGTTTTAACAAACATCGCGCCGTACTCTCCTGCCCATTTTTGCAGGCTGTTCTCCACATTAAGCACAACAGATGTGAGCTGATCCTCGTCAAAATCTCTTTCAAGCTCATAACGGTTGTCAAAGAACACTACGGCTACGGCAGGGCGGGTTTCCTCGTACTCTCTTTTAGCACGTATATACTCTGTGTTGTCTATAAAGTATAAAATTGTGATTTTATCTGCGGCGGCGGCAAGTACGGTATAAAAGCTGCCGTTTATTTCAATTTCAGTGCTTTTGCTTGAAACAAGCGAGTCAATGCTTACACCGGGGATAAGTGGAGATATGGGCTTGTCAAGCAGGCTTTTCTGACCGGGGAGAAGCCTTTCAAACGGTGCATTATACCACAACACCTTGTTGCCCTTTCCGAGAATTACGGCAGGCGTGGGCAGATGAGAGAGAAATTCTTTATCCTTGCCTGTCATGGCGTTTACGGCACTGTTCAATGCATTTGAAATATATTTTTTATACTGTCTGTTGCTGATGAGGACAACAATAGCTGTAATCAGTGCAACGGCTGTTTCTGCGCAAAAAAGCGGAAAACTCCAGCTCAGGCTTGTAGCCGCCATTACCAGCAAAACCGCACTGAACAGGAAGTAGAGCGGATTTATTCTTTTGTTCATCATTATCCCCATCCTTTCGGTTAAAACTTATACTCCCAATATAATGGGCAATATCATAGGACTGCGTTTGATTTTTGAGTACAACAGCTCAGAAACCTCATCTCTTATTTTGTTTTTTATAAGTCCCCATTCCCTTATGTTTGACGCCGCACATTCGTCAAGAATATTTGCCGAAATGTTGCGTACCTCCTCCATAAGAGGCTCAGACTCTCTTACATAGACAAAACCTCTTGAAACAATATCCGGGCCTGTAATAACGTGTCCGTCGTATTCGTCTATTGCCGTAACTATTATTATAAGTCCGTCAGCGCCGAGGTGTTTTCTGTCCCTCAGCACAATACTGCCGACATCTCCCACACCGAGTCCGTCCACGAATACGGGGCCGGCTGTTACGGTATCTGCTTTTTTGATATGGTCCCTGCTTATCTCAACTACCTCACCGATATTTCCGATGTATATATTGCTCGGCTCCATACCCATTGCAAGCGCAAGATTTGCGTGCTTGCGAAGGTGCTTTTGTTCGCCGTGTACCGGTATAAAGTATTTTGGTTTTGTAAGCCCGTGTATTATTTTAAGCTCCTCCTGGCAGGCGTGACCCGAAACGTGTACTTCATACATGGATTCGTAAACTACCTCACAGCCGCGCTTAAGCAGTTCGTCAACAACGTTGCCTACGGTTTTTTCGTTGCCCGGTATCGGATTTGCCGAGATGATTATAAAATCTCCTACTCCAACCTCAACCTTTTTATGATCGGAGTATGCCATTCTGGACAAAGCCGACATGGGCTCGCCCTGACTGCCCGTTGTAACCAGTACGATTTTTTCCGCAGGATATCTGTTTAGCAGGTCTATATCAATTACAACATCCTTTGGCATATCAAGATAGCCAAGCTCTGACGCTACCGATATATAGTTTATCATGCTTCTGCCTGAGAAAGCGACTTTTCTGTCATATTTCGTAGCACAGTTTATAATCTGCTGTATACGGCTGATGTTGGAGGCAAAGGTTGCTATTATTATTCTGTTGTTTTCAGCCCTTTTGAACAGTGTTTCAAAGGACTCGCTGACCTTTTGTTCGGTCATTGTGTAGCCCGGACGTTCCGCATTTGTGGATTCCGCCAAAAGTGCAAGTACGCCGTCTTTGCCAAGCTCTGCAAATTTTGCTAAATCTAT
>CADBRB010000284.1 GCA_902796955.1 uncultured Ruminococcus sp. | reverse complement strand
ATCTATGTTTTTAATGAATTAGAAAAAGAAATAGAAAATCTGAATTAGAAAGGAATAGAAGGATGTGAAAATAAATGAAAAGAATACTATCTATATTGCTTCTATGCTCTATGCTTGCGCTTGCAGGGTGCGAGGAGAAGGAAAACAAGCCTGAAGCCAATCCTGTAAGCAAAATTGAATCAGTCAATGACTTTACTGAAAATAAATCGTTGGATATTGCCGATTATGACAGATTGGGAAGTTTTTTATGGAATATAGATTTAAAAAGCGAGCCTGATTCTTTTGCCGAGTGTTATAAAAATGCCGATTTTGTCGGCAGAATAATAATTACCGATTATCTGGGGAATTGTTCGTTTTCTCATGGCAATACCGCTTTTAAGGCAAAAATACAAAAATGCTATAAGAGAAAGGCAGATGCAGACGATGTGATCTATCTGCTTCAATACGGTCAATCAAACGGTGAAATGGAAGTAGGCTATCCACTGTTTAATATAGGTGACGATTTTATTGCCTGCTTTAAACTGTTTGACGGCAAAACAGACGAAGCATCAAATAAGTATTATGAAATAATGAACGGAAAATACGGCATAACAGATGTTCATAAATATAATGGCACTGATTTCGCAATAGTCAGAGGAATATCATCATACCTAAAATCAATGCCGCATGAAGTTATAGACGGTGAATTAAAAAATGCAGTTATCAAAAGCTTTATAGAAAGAGATTCAGTCAGAGAGAATATCCGACCCATCTCTAAAGTCATTAGGTTTAAAGATTTTGAAAACTGTATAAACAATTTAACATAAATCGGACAAACATCTATAACATATAGATTTGATTCTAATGTCAGTAATGGTATGATTGCAGAAATCAAATCATAAAGATTGTCTGTTTATAAATAGAAATTACTGTAAAAGTCTCAAAAATTCAACACATAACATATCTCTGACCACTTTCATTCATCATGGCACCGCTCTGCGGTATGGGAATTTAGTATAAATATTCCTCCTCAAATAGAACGCCCGCCGTTTGTCCTTTCAGGATAAACGGCGGAGCTTTTTTGCAAAAAATAAGGCTCAGCCGCATAAACAGCCAAGCCTTTTGCGCTTATTTTGATTATTCTTCCGTTGTTGTTTCCTTGCTGTCCTCTTCCCCGTCAGCGTCCTCAACCTCTACGTCTATAACGTCGTTAAGGTCAAACTCCAACAGCTCGCCGCAGTTGGGGCATTCAACTTCTCCGTCAACGAGCATATTCTCGTCAAGGCAGATTGTCTGATTGCACGTTGGGCAGGTCACCTCATAAAAGGCGTCCTCTTCATCGTATTCATCATCATCATCGTCGTCGTCGTAGTCTTCACATTCCTCAAGGTCGGCAAAATCGTCCTCAAGTGCCGCAAGATCCTCGTCTATCTCATCAACCTGTGCGCTCAGCTCGTCAACATAATCGTTCAGGTCGGAATAATCCGCCGTCAAGTCCTCCAGTAAATCTATTATCTTATTGATAACCTTTACCTCGTCCTTGGATTTGTCAAGCTTCAAGCCGTCAGCCAATCCTCTGATATAAGCAACCTTCTCGGTAATCGTCACGATGGTACACCTCCTGTGATATCGCTAAAATCAAGCTCTTGAAAGATACTCGCCGGTGCGCGTATCTATCTGAATCATTTCTCCCTCATCTATAAAGAGCGGAACCTTTATCTCTGCGCCGGTTTCAACAACAGCAGGCTTAGTAACATTTGTAGCCGTATCGCCCTTAAATCCGGGATCTGTCTGTGTAACCTTAAGTACAACAAAGTTCGGCGGCTCAACACCGAATACATTGCCCTTGTAGGAAAGCACCTTGCAAGTCATATTCTCGGTAACAAACTTGAAGTTATCGCTGAGTACGGACTTATTTATCGGTATCTGCTCATATGTTTCGTTATCCATAAAATAGTAAAGATCGCCGTCGCTGTACAGATAATCCATATCTCTGCGCTCAACAAAAGCCTCAGGATACTTATCGTTCGGGTTGAAGGTACGCTCTGTAACTGCTCCGGTAATAACATTTCTAATCTTTGTACGTACAAAGGCTGCGCCCTTGCCTGGCTTTACGTGCTGAAACTCAACGATGGAATAAACTCCGCCGTCCATTTCAAAGGTCATGCCGTTTCTGAAATCGCCT
>CADBRB010000283.1 GCA_902796955.1 uncultured Ruminococcus sp. | reverse complement strand
AAATTTTGCTAAATCTATCATTTCTCCGTGTATGGGGGTGCAGTCTATTTTAAAATCGCCCGTGTGTACAACAGTGCCGGCGGGGGAGTGTATCGCAACCGCAAAGGCGTCCGGTATTGAGTGGTTTACGTGTATAAACTCTACCGACATACAGCCGAGCCGTATGGTATCGCCGGGGTGTACCTCGTTAAAAACAGCTCTGCCGTAAAGCCCGTGTTCCTTTAGCTTATTGCCTACAAGACCAAGCGTAAGCGGCGCACCGTAAATAGGGAAATTTACCTTTTGAAGCAGATACGGTATTGCGCCTATGTGATCTTCATGGCCGTGCGTCAGCACTATACCCTTGATTTTATCCTTATTTTCTTCAATAAATGTGAAGTTGGGGATTACTAAATCTACGCCGAGCATATCGCCGTCCGGGAACGCCATTCCGCAGTCGAGAATGAACATATCGCCCTGACATTCAAATACGGTTATATTCTTTCCGATCTCATTAAGACCTCCCAAGAATGTTATTTTCATTGCAGGAGCTTTAATTACCGGTATATCACGCACATAGCTTCTGCTGTGACGCTGATTTTTTGATTTGATATAGGGAAGTTGTTTTTTTCTTGCGCTTTTTTGATAAGCGTTTTTGTTTTTATAGAGCGATTTATAATTTGTCTTATAATTTTTCTTATATTTACTTTCTTTTTTATAATCTGTTGGCACTAACAAAACCTCCGTTAAAAATATGTAATAACGATGTAAGGTGATAAAAGTGCGCCGTGAGAAGAATATTCAGGCATATCAAAATAATGACCCGCAATGTGCATAGCTAAATTTTTAACAAAACGGTAAGGGCATTTTTGCATTATGTGAAATTCACCGAGCATTAAACGGGACAACAGGCAAATTTTTATTTGATTTTTAGTGTCATAAGAGAAAAATCACAACATCTGCCATAGAATATTCGGAAATACGATGTGGATTTTACAGTCGTTAAAATAAGACCGTTTGATAATCTTTTGCAAAGCATATCTTATCGTGCAAGCTCAAAAAACTCGATAAGAAAGTATTCTATAACTAATCACGAACATATCAGTTGTTATCTTTTCCCGAACTGCACAGCAATGCGTTATAGGTAAACGCCATGCACGGAGCGTTCGGATTCATAAACGGTAGCTTCAGCACAGGCTTGAAACGGTCAAATGCCTGCCGCTATTGAATAACACGCTTTTCGGTCTTCGTTATTATACATCAAAACTCCGTCGGATTCTACAGATTACCAAATGACGTTATAAGCGATGATGAACAGTCAAAATACAGACACAATTATCGTCATCTTAAATTATACCGCATGCTTATGCGTGACGGCCGGTTCTCACGTACAATTTATCACATTACAAATATATATTACCGATTTTCATTTAGAAGCAGGCTATAAAGATTATATAAGAGATTACATCAGAAATTTAAGAGCAAATTCTGCCTCAAGACAACTGCATTAAATGAAAATCAGTATGAAAATCCGCCGCAGCGGAATATATGACACAATGTCTTTTTGCTTTAAAAGCATAAAAGAATATATATAGTTATTCTACCTCTTTAGCACCAATATGTCAAGTCAAAAACCGCAATGCATTTGTACAAAAATCATTGACCTATATCGCTCATATACAAAATTAACAAAAAATAATTAGCAAAAGCTAACTAATTAATAAACTTGCTGTTTTTAAAAAAAATATGAGATAATTATTGACAAATCGTTAAAAATAAAGTATGATACAAGAGGTTAGCGAACGCTAACCAAATTAAGGCATTATTAGTTAGCTTTAGCTAATCAGAATGAGGTGGGATACATGATGCCATTGATTTTTGCCGATGCAGGCGATGAAAACATTATTAAGAAAATAGGCGGTTCGCCCGACGTTAAAAAGCATTTAGAGGATATGGGATTTGTTGTAGGCGGTAACGTTGCAATAATAAGTATGCTCGGAGGAAATGTAATAGTTAAGGTAAAGGAATCAAGGGTTGCCATAAGTGAAGAAATGGCTCGTAAAATTATGATTTAATCTTTGTTTAAAGGCGTTGACGTATACTTGTAAAGTCTATTTATATGGACTTGCAGTAATGCCTGATGACATTTGAGCATATGCTTATACTGTCAGTAGGCGGCATACAGCGTATAGTCAAACAGATTTATAAAGTAAAGAACTGATTTTATATATAAGGAGGAACAGACGATGATGACACTGAAAGAAGCTAAAATCGGAAGTACCGTTAAGGTGGTTAAGCTTCACGGAGAAGGAGCGGTAAAACGCCGTATTATGGATATGGGCATAACCAAGGGCGTTGAAATTTTTGTGCGTAAGGTTGCACCGCTGGGTGACCCGGTGGAGATTACAGTGCGCGGCTACGAGCTTTCTCTGCGTAAAGCGGACGCTGAAATGATAGAGGTTGAATAATAATAGGATCATTT
>CADBRB010000282.1 GCA_902796955.1 uncultured Ruminococcus sp. | reverse complement strand
CTTTAATGATGTTGAGGACTGCCTTGTAATAGTTGTTTCTTCCTTTTCAAGCGTCACCTCTTACGAAAATCAGACTAAAAAAGCGATAACGAATAAAGGTATACAGGAGGCAATGACCGAGTTCTTGCGTCATCAGCTCGAAATCTACTTTATTGAAAATCCTTTGGATGCCGATAAGATTGCAAATCAGGTTTTGATAAACAAGCGAAGCCGTGAGGACGCCGAAAAAACACGACTTAATCTTAAAAAGAAGCTCACAAGCAACATGGATATTACAAGCCGTGTTGCAAAGTTTGTGGATTGCAGAAGCCGTGACGTTAAGGAAAGAGAGCTTTTTATAGTTGAGGGTGATTCTGCTCTCGGTGCCTGTAAGCAGGCAAGAGATCCGGATTATCAGGCGATTATCCCCATAAGAGGTAAGATACTCAACTGCCTTAAGGCTGACTATGACAAGATATTCAAAAGCGAGATAATCACCGACCTTATAAAGGTGCTTGGCTGCGGCGTTCAAGTTAAAACCAAATCAAAAACAAGCAAGGATTTATCGTCATTCGACATTAATATGCTCAGGTGGAGCAAGGTAATACTATGTACAGATGCCGACGTGGACGGCTTTCAGATAAGAACCTTGCTTTTGAGCATGATATACAGATTGACACCCGACCTTATTGAAGCCGGTAAGGTGTTTATAGCGGAATCTCCGCTTTATGAAATAACCACTAAAAACGATGTATATTTTGCTTATACCGAAGCCGAAAAAGAAAAGTTTTTAAAGAAAATCGGCAATGAAAAATTTACTATTCAGCGTTCAAAGGGACTTGGTGAGAACGAGCCCGAAATGATGAACCTTACCACTATGAATCCTGCTACAAGGCGGCTTATTCAGGTGATGCCGGATGAAGCCGAAAAGACAGCCGAAATCTTTGATATACTACTCGGAGATAATCTCTCAGGCAGAAAGGATTACATAGTTGAAAACGGCTATAAATATATTGACTCGGCTGATTTAAGCTGATACGAAACGGAAGTGAGAACGTTATATGGCACGAAAAAAGAGTGAATCGAAAAAGACTAAGACACCGTCAATGCACGGCATAATAGACGGCGCAGGCAACGTAGTCGAGCAAAAAATTGCGACTACCATAGAAGAAAACTATATGCCGTATGCAATGAGCGTTATAATGTCAAGAGCAATTCCGGAAATAGACGGCTTTAAGCCTTCGCATAGAAAATTACTTTTCACTATGTATAAAATGGGCTTGCTGTCATCGGCACGTACAAAATCCGCTAACATTGTCGGTCAAACCATGAAGCTCAACCCACACGGTGACAGCGCAATATATGATACTATGGTCAGGCTCAGCAGAGGCTATGAGGCTCTGCTTCACCCGTATGTTGATTCTAAGGGTAACTTCGGTAAATTTTACAGCCGAGATATGGCGTGGGCAGCGTCAAGATATACGGAGGCAAAGCTTGACCCTATATGCGGCGAGCTGTTTAAAGATATAGACAAGGACACGGTGGATTTTGTTGATAATTACGACAATACACTTAAAGAGCCTTCCCTGCTGCCGGCCACGTATCCCTCTGTGCTTGTAAATGCAAATACCGGCATAGCTGTAGGTATGGCAAGCTCAATATGCTCATTCAATTTAAAAGAGATATGCGACACTACTATTGCTCTTATAAAGGATGACGAACACGACATTATTTCCACACTGCCGGCTCCTGATTTTTCCGGCGGTGCGCAAATCATCTATAACCGTGACGCCATAGACGAGGTTTACCGCACGGGCAGAGGAAGCATACGTCTGCGTTCCCGGTATACATACGATAAGAGCGCAAACTGTATAGACATTACAAGCATACCTCAAACCACTACAAGTGAAGCTATCATTGAAAAAGTCATAGACCTTGTCAAGCAGGGCAAGCTCAAGGAGATTTCGGATATTCGTGATGAAACCGGTATTGACGGTCTTAAAATCACAATAGATTTAAAGCGTCTGACAGACCCGGAAAGATTAATGCAGAAGCTTTTTAAGCTCACACCGCTTGAGGATTCGTTTTCCTGCAACTTTAACGTACTGATAGGCGGAGTACCGAGAGTGCTTGGAGTGCGCGAGCTTTTGAATGAGTGGATTGCCTTTAGAGTTGAGTGCGTAAAACGCCGCACCTACTATGATATGCATAAAAAAATGGACAAACTTCATCTGTTAAGAGGCCTGCAGGCGATTTTGCTCGATATTGATAAGGCTATAAAAATCGTCAGGGAAACCGACGAGGAGCGTGAGGTTGTTCCAAACCTGATGATAGGCTTTGGAATTGATGAAATTCAAGCTGAATATGTGGCGGAAATAAAACTTCGTCATCTCAACAGGGAATTTATTCTAAAACGAACAGCAGACATTGAAAGTCTTGAAAAGGAGATTGCCGAGCTTGAAGCGATTCTCAACAGCAAAAGCAAAATAAAGTCGGTTATCGTCAAGGAACTGAAAGAGGTAGCTGATAAATTCGGGCAACCGAGAAAGAGTATGCTCATATTCCCTGATGAAAACACCTATATAGATGTTGAAGAGGAAGTGCCCGATTATGCAGTCAATCTTTTCTTTACCAAAGAGGGATATTTCAAAAAAATCACACCGCAATCTCTGCGCATGAGCGGTGAACAAAAGCTCAAAGAGGGCGATTATGTATATCAAACGTTTGAAACCTCAAACAGCGCAACCGAGCTTTTATTCTTTACTAACAAGCAACAGGTTTACAAGGCTAAGGTTGCCGATTTTCAAGACACTAAGGCGAGTGTACTGGGTGACTATGTACCTGCAAAGCTTGGTATGGATGACGGAGAACTGCCGATTAAGCTGATAGTGACAAAGGATTATTCGGGAATACTGCTCTTCTTCTTTGAAAACGGCAAGGTTGCAAAAATCGGTCTTGACGCATTTATCACTAAGACCAACAGAAAAAAGCTGACAGGTGCATACAGCGATAAATGTCCCCTTGTAGACATAGGTTTTGCCGAAAAGGATTGTGAATTTGTAATGACCTCCTCGTCAGGCAGAATACTTCTGCTTCATTCCGGTGCGCTTAATGCTAAAAATACCCGCAGTACACAGGGCGTAGCCGTAATGACGATGAAGCGCGGCCATAAGCTTGCAACAATAGAGCCGTATAAGGAAGGTATGTTTAGTAAACCGGACAGATACCGTGCTAAGAATTTACCTGCCAACGGTG
Source organism: uncultured Ruminococcus sp. (assembly GCA_902796955.1). Classification (GTDB taxonomy): domain Bacteria; phylum Bacillota; class Clostridia; order Oscillospirales; family Acutalibacteraceae; genus RUG14223. The sequence goes on along the minus strand of CADBRB010000282.1, from coordinate 1,560 downwards.
CGCTTCGCTCCGCAGACGATATGCCCGATGAACAGCTTTCGCTGATATAACCGGCTATAATAAAAAGTCACCGAAAAACTCGGTGACAGGCTCGGCTAATCAGGCAAACGCTTAACAGTTAGCCGATTGTTACTATTATGTACCTGATTGTAAAAAATATAAGCGGAATAAATTTCCGCAGACGCATTTTGTGGCTTTGCAAAAATTATTTTACTAAACTACAAAAAACTATTGCAAAATTTGCAAATATATGTTATGATTATTTGGAATTAATGCTGAGCATCGGAGGTGTTATGCAATGAGTGCTTTAGAAGTAGTTTTAGGTATAGTTCTTCTTCTGTTGTCAATAGCTGTTATTATAGTTGTTATTTTCCAAGAGGGACATCAGGAAGGTCTTGGTGTAATCACCGGCGGTGCGGACTCTTTCTTGTCAAAAAACAAGGCTCGTTCCGTTGATGCTTTCTTATCACGCTGGACAAAGATTTTTGCAATAGGATTCTTCCTTCTGGTAATCGTATTGAATGCCGTTGCATTCTTTAAGTAATATACGATTTATACCTGCAGCAAAATAATTCAAGATATATAAACGCACGGTAAATGATACCGTGCGTTTAGTCTTTTTTCGATTAAAAAGTTTTCTGCCGCATATTTGTTTGTTGAGCGAAAACTTTAATTTGAAGTAATAAGCATCTTGCGAAACTCCTTACAAAAATTTTCCTCTTTTAACAAACATCAGTGTACTAAAAATCTGTACACGCAGTATGTGTATTATTCACCGGGTTTACTCATATTAGTATTAGTATAAATAAACTCATGAAGGTGATTATTATGACGCAGACTTATCCTTTCACTCCTAAATCTCTGCCCTATGCTTATAACGCTCTGGAGCCGTATCTGAGCGAAACTGTAATGCACTTTCAACATGATGTGTATTACCAATCGTATGCGGACAATCTCAATAAAATACTTGCTCCCTATCCGCAGTATCATAGCTGGACCTTGAAAAACCTGCTTATATATGCAGATTATTTTCCCGAAAATATGAGAAATGAATTAAAATACTATGCCGGCGCACTTTATAACTATAACCTGTATTTCAGTGCTATCGGCCCCAACCACAATATGCGGCCTAAGGGTATACTTATGCAGGGCATCAAGAAAAACTACGGGTCTTTTGAAAACTGGAGGAGAATTTTCAAAGAGCATGCAATGAGCGTAAAAGGCTCCGGATTTACCTGGTTTGTGTTTGATTCCGGATGTTCCATGCAGATTTTAAACACGCAGAATCAAACAACACCACCTCTTACATCGCTGAACCCGCTTTTAAACATAGACCTGTGGGAACACGCTTACTTTTTGCAATATCAGCAGCGTCGTGAAGAATATATCGACAAATGGTTTAATCTTATAGATTGGGATACAGTAGAACTGCTGTATACATACGGATAAAAGAACTCCCTTCCCAAATTAATACCGGGAAGGGAGTTTTTATATTTAATTTACAGTAATTCAATACCAAGCTCTTTGCACCTTGCAACCTCATTTTCAGGCCAAACCGAT